>JAQBNQ010000259.1 GCA_028288545.1 Bacteroidota bacterium | reverse complement strand
CGAAGGCTTAAACTTTGGACAGGTAGTTCAAAACGGCCTCATTAATATTGGCCTGAATATCACTGGAAGTATTGCGGACAAACTTAGCACTTGTAAAAAGGTCGTGCAGTTCAATATAGCGTTCGCTAATGGTAATTACAAATTCATCCGGCATATCCGGCATTTTCTGTCCGTCCTTACCCTGAAAACCATTTTCAATCAGCCACTCCCGTACAAATTCTTTGCTCAGGTGTTTTTGCGGTTCGCCTTTCTTTTGGCGCTCTTCGTATCCTTCCAAATGAAAATAACGCGATGAGTCAGGCGTGTGAATTTCATCTATCAATATCACCTTACCATTGTCGAGTCCAAATTCGTATTTAGTGTCTACCAATATCAGGCCTCTGTCGTTGGCCATTTTCTGGCCGCGCTCAAATAAAGCGAAGGTGTACTTTTCCATTTGCACATACACTTCTTCGCTTACAATATTCCGCTTCAAAATATCTTCGCGGCTAATGTCTTCATCGTGCCCTTCAACGGCTTTGGTGCTTGGTGTAATAATTGACTTTGGCAGTTTATCGTTTTCTTTCAGGCCTTCTGGCAAAGCAACGCCACATAAAATTCTTTTGCCCGCTTTATATTCCCGCGCCGCATAGCCTGCCAGGTAACCACGCACTACCATTTCAATGCGCACCGGTTCGCATCTTTTGCCAATGCTAACATTTGGATGTGGTGTGGCCAGCAACCAGTTAGGGACGATATCTTTTGTGGCATTTAAAAAATAGGTAGCTATCTGATTAAGCACCGCTCCCTTGTGTGGTATCGGCTTTGGCAAAATATGATCAAATGCCGAAATACGGTCTGTAGCTATTACTACCAGTTTATCGCCTATAGTATAAACATCGCGCACCTTGCCATGATACACGTTTGATTGTCCGGGAAAATTAAAATCAGTGGTTGATATTGTTTGGAGTGCCGTTGCCATCTTTTTCTCTGCTTTCATTTAACTTTTCGTAAGCTTTAATAATTTCTTTAACCAGGCGGTGACGAACCACATCGCTTTCGTTCAGGTGTACCGTTGATATACCTTCAATAGGCGATAATATCTTAAGCGCAGTAAATAAACCCGAATGCACTTTAGGCGGTAAGTCAATCTGCGTTGGATCACCGGTTACCACACATTTAGAACTTGCACCAATACGGGTTAAAAACATTTTCAACTGCATATCCGTACAGTTCTGTGCCTCATCCAACAGTATAAACGAATGATCGAGTGTACGACCACGCATAAATGCCAGCGGTGCTACTTCAATGATCCGGTTCTCCATAAAGTAGGTCAGCTTATCAGCCGGTATCATGTCATCCAAAGCATCATACCATGGGCGCAGGTAAGGATCAATTTTTTCTTTCAGGTCACCGGGCAAAAAACCGAGGTTCTCACCGGCCTCTACTGCGGGGCGGGTAAGTATTATTTTCTTTACGCTCTTTTCTTTCAGGGCTTTTACAGCTAACGCCACTGCTGTGTAAGTCTTTCCGGTTCCGGCAGGGCCTATGGCAAAAACGATGTCGTTCTTTTCGCTTTCGCGCACCATTAGCAACTGGTTATCGGTACGGGCTTTTACAACCAGGCCGTTATTGCCGTAAACGATAATATTGTTAGGCGTATTTTCCTTCTTTTCCTTGCCGTCATCCTCGCTGAGCAAAATGGTAGTAATACTGTCTTCGTTCAGCTTACCGTAGCGTTCAATATGGCTAACCATGCGCTCTACCTTTTGCTTAAACACCGCAATATCGCCTTCGCTGCCTTCGGCTTTGATACTATTGCCGCGCGAAACCATGCGTAGGGTAGGAAAACTTTTTTTAATGAAATTGAACCTGGAATTGTTTACTCCGAAAAAGTCAATCGGATCAACGCCTTCTATGTTTAGGGTAAGTTCGGTCAAATTGTTGGTGTGTTTAGTTGTACTCAAAATTAAAGAATTTGAAATGCCAACAGTGTATAGCAAAATATATCTATCCACATATTTTTCCACTTAGCTGGTTTTTTCATAACAGCAATTAGGTGACATTTGTTTGCTAACAAATCTATAATGGCGCTTATTACTATTACTTCCGACTTAGGTACAAGGGACTTTTACCTTGCTGCCTTAAAGGGCGCCATCATCAGCAATTGTGGAAATGTTCCCATTGTTGATATCACACATTCCATCAAACCATTTGATATTAAAGAAGCTGCATTTACTGTGCGCAATGCGGTAAAATATTTCCCCAAAGGCACCATTCACGTGGTCCATTTAAATTCAACCGAAGGAAATGATAAACTGTTAGTGTCAATATTTGAAGGACAATACTACGTTACGTTCGACAGCGGTTTTCTTTCTCTTGCTTTTGAACGAACACCAGCACAAACCTACGAGGTAAATGAAGAGTTGACGATCAATAATTCGCAGATGTTTGAAGATGCCATTGGCAAAGTGCTCAATCTACTGATAAAGGAATTCAACCCATCCGACTTTGCTCATCTTACCACACAAACACTTAACTATCGTTTAATGCAGCCTATCATTAACCAGGGCAGTATTCGCGGCACCATTGTTAGTATTGATAATTACGGCAACGGGGTAGTAAACATTACCAAAGCAATGTTTGATGAATTTATTGGCGATAGCAAGTTCTCCATCATGGCAAACGTAGGCTCCACACGCCAGCTAAGCAAAAAATACTCCGATGTTGATGAAGGCGAAATGGTCTGCTTATTCAACGCCGCCGGTTATCTTGAAATTGCCATCAACAAAGGCAAGGCCGAGAATTTGTTAGGGTTGAAAATAGACTCGC
>JAQBNQ010000221.1 GCA_028288545.1 Bacteroidota bacterium | reverse complement strand
CCGGAAGAAGAATATTTAATTCCGATTGGTAAGGCTTCTGTTGTGCGCCAGGGAACAGATGTTACGCTTGTTAGCTATAATAAAATGATGAAACTGGCTTTAAAGGCCGCGGAAGAGTTGGAAAAGGAAGGCATTAACGCCGAGGTAATTGACCTGCGCACCATCCGTCCATTAGATATTGAAACGATTCTTCAATCGGTCAAAAAAACAAACCGCATTGTAATTATTGACGAAAGCTGGCCTTTCAGTTCTATCGCTTCGGAAATTACTTTCCAGGTACAACGCTATGGTTTCGATTATTTGGATGCTCCTGTACGTAGGGTATGTGGCAATGATACTTCCATGCACTACGCGCCTAATTTGGTAGAGGCCTATTTGCCTACCCTTGCCAAAGTTATGGATGCGGTGAAGGCGGTTACGTATAAGTAGACGCAATAAAAAGAATTAATCAGTAAAGAATTGCTTGCCTTGTAACTGTTGCTCGTTTAAAAGTGCAACTACGATTTCATTCACCCGCGATTTTGCCAACTGTTGATTTTCGAGCATCATGGTAGAAAACACAGTATCCGTAAGGATTTTTGTCAAAACCTTTTTTTCTTTTAGTAAAGGATATTTTTCGTAAAACTTCATAACCCGCTACAAAAGTACGGTGTTTTTGCCAGAAATGTCAATGGCGTCGGCAATTTAGATTTACACCCAACCCTGCTTCTTGTATTCGTCAAACCCGATTTTCAGCGCATCCTTTATTTGCTGGTAAGTTTCCTTATCGTCTTTTTTAATGTGAAAGCAGGATTTACCTTTTAGCTTTTTCATCAAATCAGGGTGCAGCTTCTCTTTCAATTCAGGTCTGCAATAAATGGGGAAATAGTAAAAACCTATAAAGTTTTTTTGAACCTGTGCAGCAGCAAAAAATATTGCAGGGTAAGTGCGGCCGGCAACAACCGCTTCTTTTGCCGTGTATAATTCGTATCCCTTATCCGAATCCTTTTTGACAGCCAGTTTAGGTTCGTAGACTTTAATAAGGGCTTTGATCTTCTTTAAAATCTCAGAAAATTCATCAGCCATAAAATATTCTTGAGCGTTTATTGTTTAAAGTTTAAAGTTAGAAGTTTTTATTCCTTTGCGGAAAATTGAAGGTGTTTGCATAGCCGTAATATTTAAATTTGAACCATGTTACTATCGTTTATTATTGACTTACATAAAATTGAAACGCTGATAGCCCCGGTGGGCATTATCGCTTTTGCCATCGTATTTGCCCGCATAGGCAGTATGTTGGTTAGGGGTTATATCCGCCGCAGTTCGCGCATTTTAAAGGCGGACCCTACCAATTATTCTTTCATTCAACATGCGGTTAGCCTGGTTATATTTTTAAGTGCCGTGTTTTTTGTGTTCTGGAGCATTCCACAATTACATGATCTTGGTAAAACACTTTTTGCCGGCGCGGGAATTTTAGCGGCTGCCATCGGTTTTGCATCTCAGGAGGCATTCAGTAATATCATCAGCGGCATTTTTATAGTGATATACAAGCCCTTTAGTGTTGGCGATAATATAAAGCTGGTTTCTAACGGACAAGCCGGGGTGGTGGAAGATATTACCCTTAGACATACTATTATTAAGAGTAACGAAAACAAACGTATCATTATTACCAATTCGGTGATAAGCCGTGAGCAGATAATTAACTCCTCTATCCATGATCCGCGCATGGAATTGTATTTTGAAGTGCTTATTTCTTTTGATAGCGACCACAACAAGGCCCTGGAAATTATGAAGGCCGAGGCTGAAAACCATCCTATGAGCCTGGATGTTCGTAACGACAGGCAAAAACTGGATAACCAGGATAAAGTTCCTGTAAGAATTGTTGCTTTTGAAAATATTGGAATGCGCCTCCGCGCCAGCATTTGGGCAGCCGACGATGCCCACGCCTATGAAATGAAATGCGGCCTTCTAAAAACGGTAAAGGAAAAATTTGATGCCGCGGGAATTAAGGTGGCTACACAAATGAGCTGATTTCGATTGTAGTCTTAAATCCTTGCCACACCTGCCTCACGGGCAGGCAGGGATTCACAGATTTGAATACAAGATTGAATACAATGATTGCGGATTAAAATCTCGTGTTACTCTGTGCATTTAATCTGTGCATCTGTGGCTTAAAAATGTATTTTGTACTTCCAATAAAAGTTAATTGTCCAATTGCACTAGCGGGACTGAAGCTGATTAAAAAATATTTGTATTAACTTCCCGTTAACTATAAAACCCATATTTATGAGCCAACCCAAACCCATTATTAAAATTGTTGTTTTATTATTTTTTATAGCCTTGTTGGGCGGTTTTACTGCCTATCGTTCTGGAGTGTTTAGCACCTTTGGTAATGGAAAACCCATCTCCAATATAAACTTTCGTACCGATATGGTGGTGGATAGTCCCGGCTTATACAATGACGAGCGCATGAGCAGTTCCAAATCCGGCCCTATATTTCGGCCCGCACCTAAAATAAAACCTAGTGTAGATACTCCGGTTCAACAGAAACAGCGTAGCAATATGCCCCAGCAACAGCAAAATAATGTGCCTGGCCACAAGCAAAACAATAACGGTCCCAACCAGCAATAATTGATGAACCTGCTAAACATTACCCAGGCCGCAGGGCTAAGTTTTCTTTTCCTGGTGTTGGTTTTCTTCCCAATGGAGAAAGTGTTTCCGGCAAAACCGGGTCAACGTTTTTTCAGGCCCTCGTGGGTAGTTGATCTTTGTTTTTTCCTCGGTCAATATCTTTTGTGGACCGCCCTTGTATTATGGGCCCTTAATTATTTCACCGGTTGGCTTGATCATTTTGTTCCGCGAGATTTTCGGAAAGCCGTTGCAGGTCAATCGTGGTGGTTGCAGGCTATTGAAGTTGTTGTGCTGAGCGACTTTATTATTTACTGGGGGCATCGTCTGCAACACAACGTAGGCTTTCTGTGGCGTTTTCATAAGGTACATCACAGTGCCGAACACCTGGATTGGCTGGCTGCGCACCGCGAACATCCTCTTGACTCTATTTATACGGTTGGCCTCATCAATCTTCCAGCATTCATTTTAGGATTTCCACTTAGTACCCTTGCGGGCCTTATTGCATTCAGAAGTATCTGGGCTATCTATATTCACTCTAATGTTCGTTTGCCTATCGGGCCTTTGCGGGTACTTATTGGGGCTCCTGAACTCCATCACTGGCATCACGATCTTGACCGTAAAGCAGGTAACTACGCCAATATTTCTCCCATCATGGATATTATCTTCGGTACGTACGTTTGTCCTCCGCACGAGCCTGAACATTTCGGTATTCACGAACCTTTTCCCAAAAGTTATTTAGGCCAATTGATTCATCCTTTGGTTCCACTCGCCGTATCGGCTAAATTCAGTAAGCTCAGGAATTGGAGAATATTTAGCTTTAACGGAAATATGAGGAAGACATGGCCAAAAGCATCGTCAAGCGAATAGCTAAATTTAATAAAGACAGGCACCCCGAATTGGTGAAACTTAAATTCAAGGCGCTAACCGAAAGTCCGTTCCGGTTTTTCAGGGGTACCTGCCACTTGTTTTACGAGGACCTGCCGGACAAATCGTTTATCTCTTCCTCGCCCAAAACCTGGATATGTGGTGATCTTCATTTAGAAAATTTTGGAAGTTTTAAGGGCGACAATGGCCTTGCCTATTTTGACATGAACGATTTTGACGAAGCGCTTTTAGCCCCATGTCTTGTAGATGTAACAAGATTGGTAACAAGTATTTTTCTTAGCTCGGGTACTGATAAGATAAACCGTGCTGCCTGTGCTAAACTGGCTAAAATTTTTCTACAGTCATACATAAAGCACTTAACAGCGGGTCATATTCGTTTTATCGAAAAGGAAACAGCTACAGGAATTGTAAGAGAGTTTTTAGATACCGTAACAACCCGGAAGAAAAGGGATATGTTGGCGAAACGAATAGATTTTAGCCACAAAAAACCGCGGATAAAAGCGGACGACGACAAGGCATGGGACACGGACGAAGCGACAAAAAAAACCGTGAGAAAGGCTGTTGAAACCTGGGCAAAACATAATTCTTTGCATCCTGAATTTTATAAAGTGCTGGACGTTGCTAACCGCACCATAGGCACAGGGAGTTTAGGCGTAGAAAGGCATCTTGTGTTAGTCCACGGCCGCGATCACAAGAACCCTTACCTGCTGGATTTAAAAGAAGCGCTGCCGCCTTCGGGGTTTGAGTTTATAAAAGCAAAACAGCCGAAATGGAAAAATGATGCTGAACGGATAATTAGTATTGAAAAGAGAGTGCAATCGGCTGCCCCGGCTCACCTGCACGATATTAAAATCGGTAAAAAATGGTTCGTGCAAAAGGACCTTCAGCCTTTTGAGGATAAAATTGATTTTATGGCTTTGGGCAATAAGCGCCAGGAGTTTGACGAACTGGTGTGCGACATGGGCGCGATAGTTGCCTGGAACAATCTGCGCTGCGGAGGCAGACAGGATTCGGCTATTGCAGATGATATGATAAAGTTTGGCCACAAACTGCCTAAACTGGAAAAAGAGATACTTGACTACACCTATAACTATGCTTTGACCACTATTAAATACTGGAAAGAATACAATCGCGATTTTAAGGGGGAATAGAACGCTGATTAGTTATGATAATTATGATCAATTATGATATTATAAAGTGAATTCAAGAAGTTTAGCAATTATATAAATCATAATAAATCAGCCTGTTCGAATGATTAGTTATGATCTTTATGATTATGTATGATATTATAAATAAAATTATATATAAATCCTCTCTCCCCACCACCTGCATTAATCATAATTGATCATAACAATCATAATAAATCGGCGTTTAATATGTGTTAGGTAATCAATATCCGTACTTATCCTTCCACCATTTTTTTAAGTTGTTTCTTATTTCAATTTCGCGGGCGTTGTTGCCTGGTTCGTAAAATTTGGCTCCTTTAATTTTATCGGGTAAAAATTCCAGATCGGCAAAGTTGCCTTCGTATTGGTGGGCATATTTATAGTCCTTACCGTAATTCAAATCCTTCATCAACTTGGTTGGCGCGTTGCGGATGTGCAAGGGCACTGAAAGATCGCCCATACGGCTTACCATTTCTTTTGCTGCGCTGATAGCTGTAGTGGCTGAATTGCTTTTTGGCGAGGTAGCAAGGTATATTACTGTTTGCGAAAGAATAAGATCGCATTCCGGGTAACCGATCATTGTTACAGCCTGAAAACAGGAAGTGGCGAGTAACAAAGCATTCGGATTAGCATTGCCAATATCTTCGCTGGCCAGTATCAACATTCGCCGGGCTATAAATTTAGGGTCTTCACCGCCGGCTATCATCCGGGCCAGGTAATACAAAGCAGCATTAGGGTCGCTTCCGCGCATTGATTTAATAAAAGCGGAAATGATATCGTAATGTTGTTCGCCGCTTTTATCATATATCGCCATTTTCTGCTGCACTACCTGCTCCACAACTTCGTTCGTAATTTCAATGGGGTCTTCGGTTATAGAATTTACTACCAGTTCCAAAACGTTCAGTAATTTTCGTGCATCACCGCCGCTGTATTTAAGCAGCGCTTCAGTTTCTTTTATAACAACATTCTTTTTCGAAATTTCCTCATCCTTTTCAATAGCATGTTTTAGCAGCGTTTCTAAATCTTCGCGCTCCAAAGGTTTTAATACATAAACCTGGCAACGCGAAAGCAAGGCCGATATCACTTCGAAGGAAGGATTCTCGGTTGTGGCACCAAACAATATAATGGTGCCTCGTTCAACGGCTCCTAAAAGCGCATCCTGTTGCGCTTTATTAAAGCGGTGAATTTCATCAATAAACAAAATGGCCTTGCCATTGTTGGTTGCTTCTTCTATTACGCGCCTTACTTCCTTTACACCCGAGTCAATGGCACTAAGCTGATAAAAAGGAAGATTAACCTGTTCGGCAATAAATCTTGCCAGCGATGTTTTGCCTACCCCCGGTGGTCCCCAAAAAATGATAGAAGGAATATTGCCAGACTCCAC
This sequence comes from Bacteroidota bacterium, assembly GCA_028288545.1. Taxonomy (GTDB): domain Bacteria; phylum Bacteroidota; class Bacteroidia; order Chitinophagales; family LD1; genus Bog-950. The sequence goes on along the minus strand of JAQBNQ010000221.1, from coordinate 6,354 downwards.
CAGTTTACGTAACACCTTGCCCTCGCCAATAAGGTGTTGCTGACCTACAAATTCGGAGATTGTTTTAGGTCGTAGGCGTTCGGGAAGGGGAGCGTTCATATAAGTGCGTTTGAAAACAGATTGCTAATTACCGGTAAAATTAAGAACCTGCCATTTTCGGGCCGAAAAATTGGGGAATATATTATCCAAACATCCTGTTTAGGGGAAGGAAAACCCACTAAATGCATCTTAAACACGTTGGGTTTTCAATGGCACCATATTTGAAAAAATAAAAGAAAGCAAATTTATGAGCGATATAAAAGACTTAAGCCTGGATGAGGCGGTGAAAAAAATGAAGGAGTTGGTGGAGAAAATGGGCATCTGTATGTTTTGCACAAAACTGAGCCCTGCGCCTTTTGCATCGCGGCCTATGGGAACGCAGAAGGTAGACGAAGAAGGAACGCTTTGGTTTTTCAGCAATCGCGATAGTGATAAAAATGCTGACATACATGCTAACGGCCAGGTACAATTAATTTATAGCAATGAAAGTAATTCGGAGTTTTTGTGTTTGTATGGACACGCAGAAATTATTGTTGATGTTGCTAAGGCCAAAGAGTTATGGACCCCTATGGTAAAGGCATGGTTTAAAGGACCCGAAGATCCTGATTTAACTCTAATAAAAGTTCGCCCTGAAAAAGGACATTACTGGGATACGAAACATGGGAAAATGGTAACCATGACCAAAATTTTATTGGCCGCAGTTAGCGGCAGTAATATGGATGAGGAAGGAGTGGAGGGAATGCTAATGATGTAGTGCAGATGATAAAGTGCAGTATAAGGGCGTTAATCTGATACATTAACGCCTTTATTATTTTTCAAAACAGACCGTATAGTTCGGCGTTTACCCTGTTTTTTACTTCGCCTTGTGCTTCTTCATCTTCGGCAAAGTTTACCTGGTCAACGTCAATTACCAAAAGACGTCCGTCTTTGTAGTTGGTGATCCATTTTTCGTAATATTCATTTAAGCGGCGCAGGTAATCAAGGCGCAGGTTATCTTCATATTCTCTTCCTCTTTTCTGTATTTGATTTACCAAAGTTGGTACCGTGGCCTTTAAATAAATAAGCAGATCGGGTGGGCGGATAAGAGAAGAAATAGTTTCGTAAAGCTTGGTGTAATTTTCAAAATCGCGCGTGGTCATTAAGCCCATGGAGTGCAGGTTGGGCGCAAATATCATTGCATCTTCGTGTATCGTTCTATCCTGTATCACTACTTCTTCGCCTCTTTGTATTTCGATGATCTGGCGGAAACGCGAATTCAAAAAGTATATCTGCAGGTTAAAGGACCAGCGGGGCATATCTTCGTAAAAATCGTTTAGGTAAGGATTGTTTTCTACATCTTCAAAATGCGGTATCCAGGCAAAATTTTTGGAAAGTATTTTTGCCAGCGTGGTTTTGCCGGCGCCAATGTTTCCTGCAATTGCAATATGTTTAATCTGCTTTTTTTCTACTGCTTTTTTTGCCATAGCCTGTTCTTAAAGGAAAATCCTCCCAATACTTATCAAGTATAATTTCCCCGATTGATGTAAATGTTTTGCCTTAGTGTGTGCTTAAAAATAAAAATTGTTTTGCTCTCAGAAACTTTTTATGCCTATAATTTCGCGAACGTCCTTAATAGTCTGTGCCGCGCTTGTCCTTGCTTTGCTGCCGCCGTCACCTAAAATTTCAGCCAGCAATTTATCATTTCCACTTAACTCTTTAATTTTTTCCCTTATCGGCGCAAGATATACCACCATGTCCTCCGCCAGTTGTTTTTTCAAATCGCCATAGCGTATGGTGCAGTTGTTGTAATTGTCATCAAAAGTTTTCACTGTATCGGAGGTGGAAACAAGGCTCAGTAAGTCGAACAGGTTTTTTACCGCTTGTGGTTTGGCCGAGTTTGGAGCAGTTGGCCCGGTATCGGTAATGGCCCTCATTATCTTTTTACGCAACACTTCGGGTTCGTCCGAAAGATAGATGCAGGTTTGCTCTCCCTTAGATTTGCTCATTTTACCCTCTCCGTCCAGGCTGGGGATGGAAACCAAATTGCCGCTAAAATTAAAAGCCTGTGGCTCGGGGAAATACTGGGTTTCGTACAAATTGTTGAAACGCGCTACAAAATCGCGGGTCATTTCAAGATGTTGTTGCTGGTCTTTACCAACAGGTACTTTGTGGGCTTTATGAATGATAATATCAACGGCCATAAGCACCGGGTAGGTGAGGAGGCCTGCATTTACATTATCGGGCTGCTCACGCACTTTTTCTTTAAAAGTTGCTTCGCGCTCTAATTCGCCCAGGTAAGCAAACATGTTAAAGATCAGGTACAATTCAGGAATTTGCGGTAAGTCACTCTGTACGTATATCGTGCACTTATTAGGGTCAAGTCCGCAGGCCAGGTATTCAATGGCTATTTGCTTAACATTTGCCTTCAGGTCGGCCGATTTGGGATGCGTGGTAAGCGAGTGGTAATCGGCAATAAAGAAATAGCCGTCAAAAAGCTCCTGCATTTTTACAAAATTGACCACGGCACCAAAATAATTGCCAAGGTGCTGCCTTCCCGTAGGCCGTACTCCGCTAACTGTAATTTCCTTCAACATAAAAACAATTTCTCTTGTGTGTGTCCCGTCTACCTAAGTACCGCACTTTTATATTAAAGGGGAAACATGTAGGTTTGGCGAGCGAAAATAATTAAATGCATGAAGATAGATAATGAATTGGTGGACAGGCTGGCCGAACTTTCGAAACTTGAGTTTGACGAACAGGGTAAAGAAGGGATAAAAAAGGACCTTCAAAAAATATTGGATTTGGTTGAAAAACTGGAGGAAATTGACGTTACCGGCGTTGATCCGCTAATTTATATGTCCGACGAAAAAAACGTATTGCGCAAGGATGTAGTAAAGGATACTGTTAGTAAGGAAGAAGCCTTATTAAATGCACCACAGCGCGATTCGGATTATTTTAAGGTGCCTAAGGTGATTAAGAAGTAAATCGGAAGTTTTCAAAAATACAAATACCAGCCACGGATTCACAGATTAAATGCAATAAATCCGACACAGCCGGAAACATTAATATATACCAATGGCAATTATTGATATAAGGGATATTACCAAGAAGTACAAAATGGGGGACCAGATCATCGCTGCTTTGAAGGGAGTATCTGTTTCTATTGAAAAGAACGAATACGTTGCCCTGATGGGACCTTCCGGTTCTGGCAAATCTACCCTGATGAATATTTTGGGTTGTTTGGATACTCCTTCCTCTGGTAGCTATAGACTGAACAATACGGAAGTTTCGGAAATGACGGATGATGAATTGGCCCACGTGCGGAATAAGGAGATCGGTTTTGTGTTTCAAACGTTTAATCTTTTGCCACGATTAACAGCCCTGGAGAACGTTGCTTTGCCTTTGGTTTATGCCGGCATGAGCAATAAGGACAGAAAACTGCGGGCAGAACAGGTGATGGAAATGGTGGGACTGAAGGATAGAATGACCCATAAGCCTAACGAACTTTCGGGTGGACAAAGACAACGGGTTGCCATTGCACGGGCTGTGGTGAATAATCCTTCCATTATTCTTGCCGATGAACCAACGGGTAACCTCGATACCAAGACTTCTTACGAGATCATGGATATTTTTGCGGAGATAAACCGGAAGGGCAATACCGTAATACTTGTTACACACGAAGAAGATATTGCATTACACGCCCGCAGGATAATCCGTTTGCGCGATGGAGTTGTGGAAACGGATGTTATCAATGCCACTCCAAAATTATTGACGGTTTAAACCGGGCATTATGAAAATATATACAAAGACCGGTGATATTGGCGAAACCTCCTTGTTTGGCGGAAGAAGGGTTTTAAAGAGTGAACTGCGCATAGAATCTTATGGCACAGTGGATGAACTGAATAGCTGGATTGGCCTGCTGCGCGATGTGCAAACGGATGCTGGTTTAAAAGACCTCCTGAAAGAAATACAGGACCGGCTTTTTACGCTCGGTTCCGTCCTGGCCTCCGACCCCGCCAAAGAAAAATTAAAAAGACCCGACCTTCACGAGGAGGACATTGAACGCTTGGAGCGCGCCATTGATAGAATGGACGAACAATTGGAGCCTCTCAAAAATTTTGTGCTGCCCGGTGGTCATGTTTTTGTTTCGTACTGCCACATAGCCCGTACCGTTTGCCGCCGCGCTGAGCGTTTGTGTGTTGCTTTAAATCAAAATGCAGAGTTAGACCCGCTAATCATAAAATACCTGAATCGGCTATCCGATTATCTATTTACGCTCAGTAGAAAGATGGCAAAGGACCTTGGTGCTGAAGAGGTGAATTGGGTGCCGAGGAAGGGATAATTTGAATTGCATTTTTATCCTGTCATATCATTTATTTCGATAAATGATATGACAGGAGTACATAATTAGACTCTACCTAATCTCTTCCTAATGCCTTACTGCACCACCTCGCGGTGAAGGAGAACTCATTGGCGCCCGTTGCGGTGCCGGCTGGTAACTTGGCCTGCTTGGTGCGGGCTGATACGATGGCCTGCTTGGCGGAGGCTGGTATGTTGGCCTTGCCTGTTGCTGCGGTTGCCTGTAAGTTGGTGTAGGGATAAATCCCCTGTCAGGCTGGCGTTGCGGCGTAGGACTTACCTGACGCTGCGGTGCAGGATTGGCTTGCCTTTGCGGCGCAGTATTAATATTCCTTTCAGGTTGCGTTTGTGTGTTAGGGTTTACCTGTTGCCTGGTATTGTTTTGATTACCCTTGGGCGCAGGTTGCTGATTGGTTCGGGTAATACCCGGACGGTAAATATTTAATTTTCCATCTGTTACCTGACTGCGACCCGGCTGGGCAGAATTATTAACTGTTACCGTTGCAATTTTTTGGCCTGTATATTTTTGCACCTCTTCGGCTTTAGGGCCAGAGAAGAAAACACCCTGCTTGTATGTGTTTGCATTACTGATTATGGCGGCATGGCTAACGATCTCCTGGTTGCTATGCACCACGTGATTAATAATCTGTGGTTCGGTCAATTTATCGTGGGGCACTGCGTACCAATAACTAACAGGAGGACTGTAACCGGCCGAGACAACTACACCGGGCTCAATAGGCGCCCAGCATTAATAACCGCCATAATCGCCCCATGTAACCCATGCAGGTGCCCAGTCGTAACCGGGGGCCCACATCCAGCCGTATCCATCGCCATAGTGCCAACGGCCGTAGTGAAACGGCGCCCAGCCCCAGTCGTAATCCGAAACCCAGGTCCAGCCATATTCCGAGTTGATCCAGTGGCCGTTGCTCATGTAGGGACTAAAACCTGCTTCCTGGGTAGGTACCCACATATAGCCGTAGGTAGGGTCATTAACCCAACTTCCGTAAGGGCTTAATTGATCGTAAAAAGTCTGGTAAGTAGGTGCAGCCGTATTATCTCCGTTATCATTACTAACAGCGCCCCCATTATCATAGTAATCAGGGTATACATCATCGCCCGCATTGCTGTTTATATTTTCCTGCTGGCAGGAATTGAGTATTAAAGCAGCTACTATCCACAGTATCTTTCTCATGCGAAAGTTATTTTAGGTAAAGATAAACACTTCTGACCTTCGATTGGCATGATATAATGCAGTTTTACGGAACATTACACTAAAAATTGTTATTACGTCAAAATAGCAATGCTCAAATTTGATATTTTTGATTTAAACACAAATGCTATGCCTATTACAAAGCCGCTGCCCTCCGAATACAGTCACTACTACAACACTTACATCAGCAAAGTGGTTCAAAATGATCTCCTCGTGGCTTTGGAGGAGGGCGGTAAGCAATTTGAGGCATTTGCCCGCAACATTCCAAAAGATAAATTGAATTACCGCTATGCTGCAGGTAAATGGACCGTGGGCGAGGTTATTGCTCATTTGCTGGATAGCGAAAGAGTATTTGCCTACCGGGCCATGCGTTTTTCGCGCAATGATAAAACGCCTTTGGCCGGTTACGATGAAAATGTTTACGTGCCCGAAAGTAACGCGAGCAACAGAACACTTGAAAGTTTAAGTAGTGAAGCTATATACATCCGTAAATCTACCATTGCCCTGTTTGAAAGTATTACTAACGAAATGAGCCTAAGGACGGGCAAGGCCAATGATCATGAAATTTCAGTTAGGGCTCTGGGCTATATTATTCCGGGTCATGAGATACACCACATGGGCGTGATTAAAGAGAGATACCTAATTTAAAATAGAACGCTGATCTGTTATGATCCTTAAGATAATAATTATGATAAATGCAGTTTGATTGCATCTGTATTATCCTCATTTATCATAAAAATCATAATTAATCAGCCTGCCCGAATGAC
>JAQBNQ010000211.1 GCA_028288545.1 Bacteroidota bacterium | reverse complement strand
AGGCAAACTCTGTTGGCCCCGGGGTATAATCGCCTCCCGATAGTGTGAAGAATGTATTTTACATGCAACAGGGGGGAGAGATAAAGCTGGAAGCTAATCTTGAATTCCGTTTTCCTATAATCAGGTTTTTAAAAGGAGCCGTGTTTGTAGATGCCGGCAATACATGGCTTAATAAAGCAAGTCCGGATGCGCTGGGTGGACAATTTCCTACCAGTGATCTATTTAAGCAATTAGCGCTTTCAACCGGTGCCGGGTTAAGAGTTGATCTCGACTTTTTTGTACTCCGCTTTGATTTAGGAATACCATTAAGAAATCCTGCCGAACCCGAAAATCAACGTTGGGAAATTCAGAATCTCAAATTTTCGAATTTGGTTTTTAACCTGGCATTCGGATATCCGTTTTAAGAGAAAACACTTCGCTTGGCTTGCTTTTTGTCTAATTAGACCTAAAGGCAATAATGAGAACCGGTTTTAAATATCCCAGGATATTTTGTGCAGACGAGATTGGAGTAGTGTTTCAAAAGATACAGGAAAGCCAGGTCAGTATTACTTTCCAATGTTCCGGTTTTAATTGCGGCTTTGAATGGTTGATAGGCGATGTGAAAACTGGTTATCCGCCGCTGCCACCCGAGATTTTGAACTTAAAAGATGCCGTAGAATTTGACTGCGATAATATTGAGGATAATATTTCGCTGTTGGCTTACGCGGTGGCCCTAATTTATCCCGATAGTGCATTTGCTGAGTGGTATCATGATCATTCGGAATACATAGAAATTCAACTTAATCCAAATTAAAATTACTACCTGTGAAATATTCAGTTGACATTGAAATAAACGCACCTGTGCAAAAGGTAGCCGACATATTAACGAGCCACGAAAAGATGAAAGCAGCCGTGGCGGAAATAAAGAGTTATGAGCAAATTAGCGGTAAGCCAAAAGAGGTTGGGGCTAAATCGAAAATCACAATTGATGGACTGGAGATCATTGAAACGATTTTAGAGATAGACTTGCCAAAACTTATTACACTTCAATACGATACTCCGAAGGGGGGACTTGTTATCAGTAACAGGCTTAGTTCCGTTACAGCTGAAAAGACAAAACTTTCCATTTCACATGACGTGAAACTGAAGGGCGCAGCCAGCTTCGCCGGCCCCCTGTTAAAGCCAGCCTTTAGTAAGTATAGCCTGAAAAAAATGTTGGAGCTAAAGGCTTTTATAGAATCTGTAAAAGGGTAACTAAACTGTATGGTTCTGATAATTATCCAAGCATTTTCTTGAGGGTTTCTGCATTCTTCAAAGCAAGTAGCCAGTCGTTATTAAAAAATGCCCAAACCTTGCGGCCTTCATCTGCCCAGTTTAAAAATTTCCCGGCATAGTTTTGCAAAGTTTCATCGTCATATTCCGAACGATAGAGTTTTCCGGGGCCATGGAAGCGAACGTAAACATCTTTTGCGGTGATCTCTTCAGTGTAAGGAAAACCTACACCTGATTGAGAAATTACGAGGATGATCTTATATTTTCTCATCAGTTCAACGCTATTTTCAGCCAACCAAGTTTCATGTCTTACTTCCAGGGCAAATTGATACTGCTTATATTTTTTAGTCAGAATCTTATATAGATCTGTTGCCAGCGACTCGTCAAATTTTAAAGACGGTGGCAATTGTATCAATACAGGTCCCATCATCTTCTTCATCTGCCCGAATGAGGCAAAAAACTTTTCCAAAGGTTCTTCCGACTCTTTTAATCTTTTTATGTGAGTTAGATACTTGCTCATTTTGCAGCAGAATTTAAAATCTGCGGGCACCTTGTCCATCCAGCCGTTTACGGTAGTCGGCTTAGGCATATGGTAGAAGCTATAATTGATCTCGGTAACGTCGAAAGACTTAGCGTAGTAAGAAAGGTATTCGCTGGCCTTCATATTTTCCGGGTAGAAAATATGGTTGGCGTCCCTGTAACTCCATCCTGAGGTGCCTATAAATATTTTACCTTTCATAAGGTATTATTGGCGAATTTCAGGCCAAACAGATGCAGGGGAATTACTTGTTCTTTTCCTTTTTTTCGGGCTTGATCTGATCCATCGCTTCTTCTATAGAATGAGAACTGTGAATTTTCTTGCCACCCTTTGTCATCTCGGCAAGCTTGGTATAGTATTTATTCAGTACATCCAATTCTTCTTCAGATAAATCTTCAACACTTATAATTCTGTTACTGGCTAATGAATTTGCGGCAACCAATTCGTTCAGTTTTACCTGCAATGCCAAAGAATCCTTGTTCTGGGTTTTTTGAATCAGGAAAACCATTAAAAACGTGGCTACCGAGGTGCCCGTATTAATAACCAACTGCCAGGTATCTGAATAGTGAAAAACAGGCCCTGTTACTGCCCAAACCAAAACGATACCGAGGGCTATTAAAAAGGCGCCTGTACTTCCGGTTATCTTAGTTGCCGTGGTGGCAAAATGCTCAAAGGTGGCTTTGAGAGAGAATTTTTTGGCTTTTTCCATAAATCCTGGTTTAAAGTTTATAGGAAATTTCCGTGCCAAAGGTTTGGGAATTAATAACGTAGCACAAAATCCTCCTTGCTCATCTTCTCCTTTAAAAAAAAGAAGATGGCCATTTGTAGATTAAAATTTCAATTTATCCGGGTCCTGGTAGTTATTCCAAAAGGTTATAAGGTAAATCCTGTTTCCTATGACCCGATAGTATAAAGAAACTTTGTTTTACCACCAGGCATTTATGAATGCCCTTTTTCTTATTAATTAAGGGGTATAGCAAAGGGTTGGCCTTTACGGTATTTATTGCTTCCTCAGTTTTATTTATAAAATCTTCAATAACCGAATCCGTCCATTCATATTCGAGATAGAGAATATTTTGGTTTAAGGTTGCCTCTGCTTCAGGGGTCCAAAATACCTTATATATCATTTGCGATATTTCTTTCTCAGGCCCTTCATCACCTCGTTATGCGGAGTTATTTTGTCTTTATCTATTTGGGCTAAACCGCGTTTGATAGAAGCCTTTAACGAAGAGTTTAAATTTTCCCATGATTCTGCTTCATCTTCCTCCAATAAATGTTTTACCTGGTAGAGAAGTGTTTCATTTTCAGTGTTAACTATCTTCTCAATTAAATCATATTTTGATATTAAGTCCATGCAAGCTGTTTTTATGAAGTTAAGCTTTTAAGATTTAATGCTAATACCTCAAAACAAAATCCTCCTTACTCAGTTTCTCCTTTTTAAAAAAGCAGATACCCATTTGATACAGATCGAAGGTGAGGGTTATTTGCGGGTGTTTTTTTATTTCAAGCCAGGCCTCCTGCATTTCTTCACTCCAGTATATGTCGTCAAAAATAAAGATGGAGTTTTCGCCAGCAGTTATAAGGCATTGATTAAAATAATTCAGTGTTGTGCTTTTGGTGTGGTTACCGTCAAAAAGTATTAGATCAAACTGACCCTGCAATTGTATTTGCGATGGCAGGGTTTGTGCAAAATCGCCGGTAACTATTTCAACATTCTTTATTCCGAGCTGTAAGTGATTTGTTTTTGCAATATCCGCCAGGGCTTGAGAGCCTTCGAGCGTAAATATTCTTGCTGAGGGGTTCGCCAATGCCAGGTAAGCAGAACTTATACCTATGGATGTACCCAACTCGAGAATATTTTTGGGGTGGAAATATTTTACCAGGTAGTAAAGCATGGTTCCGTATTTTTCAGTAACCGCTACCTTAGTTTCTAACTTCGCAATTGTGGCTTGTCGTGAATTGCCGGTACCAAAATCTTCAATCTTAATTGCCGCATTGCTTTTGCCTAATTCATTGCGTAAGGAACGGATGGCCTTTAGTTGCTCATCCATTTCGCCCTCTAACACGTTCAGGTAAAACTGGTAAACAAAGGGCGAATGGAGGTAATACTTGGTTTTAGACACCCACTGGTACTTCAAAAATTTTTTAAGGCGGAAAAATTCGTTCATTGGGTGTAACTTAGCGAGTATCAAATTAAAGCTAAAATATGAAGAAGAACCTTTTACTATTGTTGGTAATGACGTTGTGCTTTATTGCTGAGGCCCAAAAGGGTCTGGATTTGGGAGTGTACGGCACTTTTACAAATACATATATCTGGAGACAAAATAATTATGGCACCCTGGCTCCTTTTGCCCAGGAAATTGTGCGTCAATCTGAAATGAATTACAAAGCTACCTGGGGAGGATATGGAGGATTTGAAGCCGGTTATAACTTTACAAAGAACTATGGCGTTAAGGCGGGTATTCAATACTGTGTTACCGGACAAAAGTATGAAGATAATTTTGCCGGCCCGGCAACAATACCCGAAGGAACATTTGGTGTAAGAGGCAGGGTGAATGTGCAGCGTGATGTTAAGCTCACTTATCTGCAAATACCGGTTATGTTTAAATACACAACCACCAAGGGTAAGATAGCCAGGTTTTTTGCTGCTGCAGGTTTGCAGGTTGGGGTAAGGTCTTCCGCTTATGAGCA
>JAQBNQ010000200.1 GCA_028288545.1 Bacteroidota bacterium | reverse complement strand
TACCACTATATGAATGTTCCCATATCACTTAATTTTACGCTGGGTAAAAAGAAGGTTAGGGGCATTATTTCCGTTGGCGCAAGTCTCAATTTCCTCCTCAAAAAAAAGATTTCATACAACTATAGCTATTCAGATGGACGTTCTATTTCAGGTACAACTGTTGACAGGTATGATTTCAACAAGTTCAATGTATCCCCTTTCCTTGGAATTGGTGCAGATTTCTATCTGACCAAGGCGCTGGTACTTCGTTTAATGCCTATTGCCCAAATGCAGGCTTTAAAAAATATAAATACTCCAATTACTGAATACCTCTGGTACGCGGGTTTGAATGTTTCATTGCAGCTTGGATTTTTGAACGCAGGGAAATAATTGCAAATTGCACTATGAAAATCACCAGATTCCTTATTGCGATACTTAGCACGGTTTTATTAATTACGGCCTTTTCTTCCTGCAATAAATGTTACACTTGTGTATATGCGGGCCAGGTAAGCAATCTATATTGCACAAAACACAATAGCCAGGAACAACTGAATCAGTTAAAACTTGACTGCCAGCAAACCGGTGGGGTTTGGTCATTATATAATCAATAGTGGATATTTTTTTGTAATAGTTTTGAGTAAAACATTTAAATTTAATGTTATTTACTCACGGTTAACCCATCCGTTATGAAAAAACTATTTAGCCTTCTCTCTGCCTGTTTAGTTACTGCCACTGCATTTTCGCAACAAATGCATTTAAAAAAACCTGACTTTACATCCTTTCCCAAGGATGTGAAGAGAAATACGGAAGTGCTAAACCAAATGTCTTCCAACACTGCTAAACAGCACCCGGAATATGGTGTTTTACCCTTTAACGCACAATGCTCAGAGTGCGTTGAAATGATTGACCAGCGGACGCAAAACACCCGACAGTTTATTGATGCTAAAAATGCGAGGCGCACTTATTCACAGTCTTCCTACTTCCCTTTACACTATAAAAAAACCGAGAATGATATTTGGAGAACGATAGATCCACGTCTGCAGTCGCAGGGAAATGGAATTTATATAGCAGCTAATCAACCGGTAACTACTAAATGCGATTTAAACAGAAAATCATCCTTCATACAAACCGGTGATTTTGAATTTGAATTCAACAAGAACCTGAAGCTTTACTTTTTTGATGAGAACAGTGTTTATACACAAGCCGAGGGAGGTAACTATTCGGACTATACTATTGGCCAGGAAGGGCTGTTTGTAAAAAATATGTGGCCCGGTATTAATATGTTACAGCAACATTCGGTTGGCAGTGTAAAAACGAATTTTGTAGTTGAGGCCCCTTTGCAACTACCAATTAATAAAGGATGGATGGTTATACAGGATGAATTTAATTTACCGGAGGGGTATACTTTTGAGGAATCGAAAAATGGCATTCACTTACCTGAAGGTTACCAGGGCGATTACCTTTTACGCAACCCCGTAGGAGATACCCTGGTGATTTATGAAAAGCCCGTTTATGTAGATGCCAAGGCTTTTGGAATGCATGGTGCCTATAAATTATTGAAAGACGGCAATAATTACACCTTACAAACACTTGTGCCTGTTGAATGGCTGAATAAAGTTGATAATACCTATCCTTTATTTATTGACCCCAATGTGTTTGGAATAACCCGATTAGGCAATTTCCGCTGGAGCGGTAATCCTTCTGCCAATCTTGGGTTTACATCTATGGCCCTGGGAAGTTGCGACTACCATATGAATGTTACCGTACCCGGTAAAAGTACTCTTACGAGTGCCTATGTAGACCTTGAATACGTGCTGACTTATGATAACGCCTGTGGTATACCACCGCTGCCACCACCTTACTGCACGTTTAGCCAGGTTACCATGCAGGTGGTAAACGATACTTGCGGCACAAGTACCGGATTGCTCGGCTGTAGCCCTGCATCACCACCATACACAGGTACCTGCACCAGTGATTCAAATTTAGTTGCCGGTGCCCAGTCTATATTGATAAATAATTTTGTACCCAACTATTTAACCTGTATAGCCAGAAGCTGTTCTGATTATCAAATTGCTTTTACCCTAAAGAACCAGGATTCGATTTGCGGCGATGTTTGCGGCTATCTTTGTGCAAGGGGCAATACCTGGCAGATGACCATTGTGGCAGACCAGGATTCTTTGCTATACCTTACTATTTCCGGCGATACTTTAATTTCCAATTATATTACCGGCAATCAATGGTACCTGAACGATTCAATTATCAATGGCGCCACCGGCCAAACATACATTACCAATGTGGCCGGGGTTTATACCGATAGGGTAACCAGTGACTCATGCCTGGTTGCGCAGATAACGTATTCTCAACCCACAGGCATAAAAGATATTCAGGCAGCAAATAGTAAACTAAGTGTAATACCTAACCCGTCAAATGGCAATTTTGTGGTGCGATACAATAGTGCAGACGCCTTTACCTCAGTTGAGTTGCGTTTATTCGACGCAGAAGGAAGACTGGTTACGGCAAAAAATGTTTCGGTAGTAGCTGGTGTAAATAATTACACCATTGCCAATGAAAGGAAATTTACGAGTGGCATTTACTGGCTTGAACTACAATCTGCGGGAAAAACACTGAGACAAAAAGTACTGATAGAATAAGTTAAAAAGAAAAACCTTCCGGGGCTTTCGGCCCGGAAGGTTCGTCTGTAATTTGTTTCGTGCTTAGTAATATAATACCGGAGCGTCGTAACTTTTTCCTTCCTTCTCATCGTGAAAGCCTTTGTTATATGCCTGGTTACAGAGCATTTCAAAGTCATCAAGTTCAAGTAACATTGGGTTTGGAAAGGGTTGGTCGTAAGCGCCACCCATGTAGTCGCTTCTTCCTTTGTCGTAATAATAATCTCTGGCTTCTGGGGATGCCATAATTTCCATAATTTAAATGGTTAAGAAATAGCTTGTTCCACAATAACCCGGGGGGAGCTACTGGTTGCGGTATTGTACGATGCCCTGTACCAAAAGGTTTCAGAGTATTACAAGGCACATTTTGAAATTTGAACAGTTTGAATATATGCTTATCTTTAGTTTGGACTAATTATTGGACTAGTGCGGTTAATATGGATATCTGCTTTTGTATTTATTGCAGCGCTCTGCTATTCCCAGAACGGTGGGAGACTTATGTTACGCGCTGCTACGGACTATGAGCC
>JAQBNQ010000129.1 GCA_028288545.1 Bacteroidota bacterium | reverse complement strand
CTGTCCTTAGCGCTCTTCAAATCAATCAAAGCGTTTTCAAGGCTGGTCTTTTTATCGGCAGGTATTTTATCGCCTACATCCTTCAACTGTTTTTCAGTCTGGAATATAAGAGAGTCTACCTGGTTCATCTTCTCAGCTTTTTCGCGGATCTTTTTATCAGATTCTTCGTTGGCTTTAGCCTCGTTCTTCATCTTCTCCACTTCTTCCTTGCTAAGACCTGTATTGGCTTCAATCCTGATTGATTGCTCCTTACCGGTTCCTTTATCTTTAGCATGTACATGGATGATACCGTTGCTGTCAATATCAAAAGTGACTTCTACCTGTGGAGTACCGCGCATTGCCGGTGGAATTCCATCCAGGTGAAATCTCCCGATGGTTCTGTTATCCTTAGCCATTGCTCTTTCACCCTGCAACACGTGGATCTCAACCGAAGGCTGGTTATCCTGTGCAGTAGTAAACACCTGCGATTTTTTAGTAGGGATAGTTGTGTTCGACTCAATCAGTTTGGTCATTACACCACCTAGTGTTTCCAGGCCTACTGAAAGTGGAGTTACGTCTACCAACACGATATCGTCTTTCACTTCACCGCTCAAAATACCACCTTGTATTGCTGCACCTACCGCAACCACTTCATCCGGGTTAACACCTTTAGAAGGTTTTTTGCCGAAGAATTTTTCAACTATTTCCTGAATTTTAGGGATACGCGTAGAACCACCCACTAAAATCACATCATCAATTTTAGAGATATCCAAACCGGCATCTTTCAATGCTTGCTGGCATGGAGCTAAAGTTCTTTGTACCAGGGTATCGCACAAGGCTTCAAACTTTGCACGGGTAAGTTTCTTTACTAAGTGCTTAGGCACTCCGTCAACTGCAGTAATATAAGGCAGGTTAATTTCAGTTTCCTGCGAAGCAGATAACTCGATCTTTGCCTTTTCAGCAGCTTCCTTTAAACGTTGCAAAGCCATAGGGTCTTTGCGCAGATCCATTCTTTCTTCCTTCTGAAATTCATCAGCTAACCAGGTCATAATTTCGTGGTCAAAGTCATCGCCACCTAAGTGTGTGTCACCATTGGTAGATTTAACTTCAAACACACCATCACCCATTTCAAGTATAGAAACGTCAAACGTTCCACCACCTAAGTCATATACCGCAATGTGTATGTCCTTACCCTTTTTGTCCAAACCGTAGGCAAGTGCTGCTGCAGTAGGTTCGTTCAGGATTCTCTTTACAGTTAAACCAGCAATTTCGCCGGCTTCTTTGGTTGCCTGGCGCTGGCTGTCGTTAAAGTAAGCAGGTACCGTAATAACCGCTTCGGTAACTGTTTGTCCCAAATAATCTTCAGCGGTTTTCTTCATTTTTTGAAGTACCATGGCCGAAATTTCCTGTGGAGTGTAAAGTCTTCCATCAATATCAACGCGTATAGTATCGTTATCTCCTTTTACCACTTTAAACGGTACACGGCTGATCTCTTTAGTAGCCTCGCTGTAACGCAATCCCATCAAACGCTTAATACTTTGTATCGTTTTGCCCGGGTTGGTAATGGCCTGGCGTTTTGCCGGGTCACCCACCTTTCTTTCTCCATTGTTCAAAAATGCAACAATAGACGGTGTAGTTCTCCTTCCTTCATCATTTTGGATAACTACCGGATCGCTGCCTTCCATAACGGATACACACGAGTTGGTTGTTCCTAAGTCTATTCCAATTATTTTTCCCATAAGTTTTTTGTTTTATTCCCCCACAGAAGCAATACATGTGCCACGCCACTTATTCGGACAGATGGAGTGCAAAAATGACATTTTGCGGCCTATCTTCTGCCAAATGGAATGTTAAAATCATAATTAGTTGATTTTCAGGAGCGTCAATTTGTCAGGGGTGTGGTTCGTGGTTCGGCTTCGCTCACCATGACAAGTATTTAGTATTGAGTAGTTAGTATTTAGATAATACACGCTACCCTGAACGAAATTACCGGATATTTCAGTTTCTTTATGTTTATAACGCTTAAATCAAAATACTATGGCAAATTCAAATGAACTCTTCGTAAAAATGGTCCTTAACGAATGGAATTTTAGGCTACAACAAGCCGATAAATTGTTTACGATGCTTAGTGACGAGCAATTGCAAGGCGAAGTTTCGCCGGGCAGGAACAGGGGTATTTATTTGCTCGGACATCTGGTTGCCGTGCACGACCGAATGATTGCTTTGCTCGGGCTTGGCGAACGCCAATATGCTAAGCTGGATGATGCCTTTATTGAAAACCCGGATAAAGCAGTGGCAGCTTTACCTACAGTTGCTGAATTAAGAACTAATTGGACAAAAGTGAATAGCACCCTGGCCGGATACTTTAGCAGCATGACTGCTGATGATTGGTTTAAAAAGCACACATCAGTTTCGGAAGAGGACTTTGCCAAAGAGCCGCATCGCAACAGGATAAATGTTTTGATAAGCCGTAGTAATCACTTAAGCTATCATTTGGGACAAATGGCGTTATTGAAGAATGACATAAAAAAGCCCCTCCGCTGTGCGTGAAGGGTTTTTGTTTATAGTTGCAAAAGGGCTACGCCACTTTTATCCTTACGTTTTCCCATCTTAATTCCAACCTTTCCAGGCGCTCTACCATTTCATCGGCCCGTACTTTTATTTTCTTCAAACCCTCGTGTAGTTCTGTTAGTTCAGGCGTAAGCTGTATGTAGTCAACCGCGTATTCCGATATAATGCGGCCCATGCATTTTTCATTTAGCTCCTCTACTTTTTTAAGATAGGCCTTGCTTTTATTGTTATGGTTCTGATGCTCTTTGTATAAGTCGTAGGTACCTGCAGTAAACTCATCAAGCTGCGATATAAATTCCAGCACCGCGGTGTAAGGAGTAGTATTGCGGCCTTCTGTTTGCGGAAAGGAATACTCGGTAATATATTTATCCAGCGCAGGGCCGGTGTTTTCTACCAGTTTTTTGGGAAGGACATAAAGGTCGGCCACATAGCGGTTTATCATTTTATAAGCTTCGTTGAAATCATGCTGTATACAGCGATAATATTCGTATTGGCCTTCGAGCGTCATGTTATGTGTAGTTTTGTTCCAATGAGGTATAGCGTAAATGATTTGTAAAAGTTCTACCTTGTTGAAATAATATAACAACGCATAACTTGTTTACGCAAAATTAAATTTGTGCAGTACCGTTGAAGGCGGGAAGAATGTGGGCATAAAAAAAGCCCCTCATTGCTGAAGGGCCTGTATTTTAAATAGCTGCCTGTTATAGGTTAGAATAAACCCCTACCGGTACAGCGTGTATCCAGTCAAAAACATCTTCGGCTTTACCTGACTTGATAGATGTTAACCGCGATTTCAATTTGTTCGAAATTTCACGTTCGTCCACGCTGCTCAAATCATAATTCTCGCCTTTGTAGTGGAACTCGCCAATGTGCGATAAAACCGCAGCAGTACCTGTTCCAAACATATCCTCCAACTTACCTTCGTGGT
>JAQBNQ010000127.1 GCA_028288545.1 Bacteroidota bacterium | reverse complement strand
ATATCACTAAAAAGTTTACTGTGCCTGATTCGGTGCAACAGATATTGAAAACATCCTGCTACGATTGCCACAGCAACCTGACTGTTTACCCCTGGTACTCAAAAATTCAGCCGGTGGACTGGTGGCTTACTGAACATATAAATGACGGTAAACGAGGATTGAATTTTAATGAATTCAGCTCGTACACTGTAGCTAAGCAGTACAAACGCTTTAAAGACATTGCTGATCTGGTAGAGAAGAAAGATATGCCTCTATCGTCGTACACATTTATACACCGTTATGCCATACTAAGCGATGGACAAATTGACGAGGTGAAGCAATGGACCAATGCCATGCGCGATAATATGAAAGCAAGTTACCCGGCAGATAGCCTGGTAATGCCGAAGAAGCCGGGAGCAAAACCTTAAGGCGCATTAATTAGCTGGCAAAGTTTTTGGCCGACAGTATTTTTTTTTCAGTTAACATGGCAAGGATAGATTTTGCTTCGGCTTCATCAACTCCGCCGGCAAATTTTATTGTTTTCATACCATAATCGAAACGGATAGTTCCTCCGGAGCCTATATTCCAAAAGTCATTTCTTCTTACCCCCCAAATATTCGTACTTCCCTCATCATCCTGTGCCCTTACATTTTTTACCTCGTTAAGATCATATGTTTTTGGTTTAATAAAAAGCGCGCCTTTTTTCGTGACGGTTAGCTGACCCTGGCCGATATTGATAACTTCTTTTCCAGATAAATTCCATATCCATGTTCTTATGGCAAACAATCCACCCGCAGTCCATCCAACTAGCCAAAAGGTTATAAACAATTGAGGCGGCCCGATTTTGCCAAACAATCCTGTAACTGCGGCAAGGGCTACAGTTTCTCCCATAAGCCAACCGCCAAGCCAGGCACCTAAAAAAATGATGATAAACCAGTTTTTTTTAACCGGTATTGAAATTTCAATGCGGTCGAAATTGTCGGTTATAATTGATCTGCCGCTATAAGGTATTTCCAAGCTTTGGATTTTAAGTTGCGAAGGTATGAAATGGCACTAATTTATTATCTTTAGTGAATAATAAGGAATTGCCGTCAGCGTTTTGAAGTTCTAAAAAATGCGCCATGAAATCTTTCTTTACCCGTATATGCTTTGGTTTGCTGTTACTTTTACTTGCAGAAATAGCAAACGGCAAAAAATATTTTGATTATACCCTGCAAAGGAACAATTTAGTCGTATTGGCGGGAGAAATATCTCAGGGTAGTGTTCGAATAGACACTTTTTATGCAAATATCGGAGATGTATTGATTCTTACCGAGGATGCTGGCACAGGCCAATTTGATAATTATGGTCCGTTTTATTGGTATCTCGATACAAGCCTCATTCAATATTCTGATTCCCTCATTATCACGCAAAGCGGTCTTTATGGAGAAGGGAACTCCAAAAATGCCTTTTTACGGGTCATTTATCAAGAGGCCAATGGTATCGCCGAACTTGGCAATGATGTTATAATGCCAGCCTACCCTAATCCGTTTACTCAGACCACTAATATTTTAGTAGGAACTGTAAATGAAAAATTTGATTTCCAGTTGTTTGATGTATGTGGAAGACTGATGCGAGAGATCACTGATTTAGATACGGAACAATTTCAGGTTAGCAGGGATAACTTGCCGGCAGGTGTTTATCCTTATGTCATTTCAGCAGGAAATAAACGGCTGGGATATGGTAAGTTGGTGATTGAATAGTGCTATTAGCAGTAATTGACTTTTGTAGGAGGACTTCGTAAGATTGAGAAAATCATTGCAAGATGAACCTGATACCAATGAATCCCTTTATCCCTTCAATGGTTGAATAAGCGTAAGTAGTATCGAAACGGTAATTATTCGGATTGTTGTAGGCCACGGTTCGGTTGAATGGATCGTATGGACGAAGGATAGAGTTTTTAGGAACAAAATTGAGCAGGTTTTTAACCCCCGCAAAAAGTTCAACTCCCTTCCTGAATTTTTTGGTAATCTGCACATTCAGTAAACTAAACCATGGAGATTTGCCTGGTCTGAAATCGTTGGGTACGGTGGCCAGTAGCATGGGGCTTACGAGATTGCCGTTAAGGTCGATGGTAATTTGTGGTTTAGCGAAAGTATAGCTGGCGTAAAAATTAGCCATAAAATAGGGAGAGTGCGTGGGTGTTTCCAATTCCACTTCGTCTTCCGCTGTATCTCTATCCAGTTCAAATGTGTAGCTATAGGTGCCATTAAAACCAAGGTGCAACGGAAATTTAAATTGCCAGTCTAAGCCGGTACTAAGTCCAAAAGCGCCACCACCCTGGCTGTTATTATATATTACCGTGGCTGAGTCGCTAAAGTAATCCGGTTCCACAAAATTAACCAGGTAAATGCCAAACAGTCCGGCTTCAAAATTCAAAACTCCGGCATCAAAAAGCTGGGTGCGTTTGTAGTCCAGATTTAAAGAAACTGAATACTCTGTCTTTAATCTTTGGGGCACTATTACCTGGCGGGATGTTTCAAGCGCCGTAAAACCCTCATTCAGTAAATTGGGAACGCGGTAACCGGTACCTGCTGCAACGCGAATAACGTTTCGCTGGTCAATTGAGTTCCATTTATAATTAAAGCAGGGCGCCGCTACCGGACCACTTAAATTGCTATAATCGAACCGGACGCCAAAAAACAAGGCATTTTGGTCATTTAACCTAAGTTCATCCTGTATAAAGGCGCCGGCGGTATGTGCATAGCTTCCAATCCCCGTAATGGCCATATCGGATAGACTGCTGTTATCACGGTAGTATCTTAACCTGTATGTAATTCCTGCCATAAACTGGTGCTTGCCAAGTTTTTTATTCCAGTTAAACTGCGTAAAAACGTTCCTCAAAACACCGTGGTAATTGATAGTATCAAATTTTGCCTGTTGATAGTGTTCGCTGTAATCGGCCAGCAAAAAAAATCTTTCTTTACACGGTAACTGATACTGAAAACCTGCCTGCCATTGGTTGGTACCCAGCCACTGGCTAAAATAATTGTCGCTTCCTTTTAACCGGCCTGGCGTATTCATTTGCCCTGTAAAGCGGCCCTCAAACATGTAGCGGGTGTATATAATCGCCACACGGTTTTCTTTCCGAATAAAACTC
>JAQBNQ010000097.1 GCA_028288545.1 Bacteroidota bacterium | reverse complement strand
CAGTAGTAGTTTTAGCTTTAGTGGTAACAACGCCACCACCTGCGGAAGCGGTTGGAACGGTGCCTACACAGTAGGTAATTTTATGGGGCAGTTAAGCGATGGCTGTATGGCCCATACCCATTCTATTGTTGCAGATGGACTGCATTCGCACACTATACCGGCTCATACCCACACGCTTTCATTAACCGGTGGCAACGTTAACAGCGGTAATGCAGGACCAGAGAACAGGCCCGACAATGTGGCAGTGATTTTTTGGAGAAGATTGAATTGAGAATAGGTGCTTCTATGTTGTACTAATTTCTAGGACCTCCTATTCCCGTTTTCATCGAATAACTTGCGCAAATGCATTTCGTTTGCTATAACTAACAGTATGGCAAATATGACTGTAGGTACCATCCCCATCAGTATAAGTATTTGCGGGTTACCTGTTATTGGCAGCGTTAGCGAAATAAGTCCCAACAGGACGAACACAATTCCACCAACCATCATAAAGTTTGCTGAATATGTTTGAGCGGCTGCCCAGGTATCTGCATTGTTTCGGGAGGAAGGTGTCCGGTAACCCACCCACGTATTGACCTTTTTGGGTGGATATTTTTTGTGTAGATAACCCAGGAGAACAAAAATTACTCCTTGTGGAAGCATCATAATGGCTATGAGATTCATTTTTGGGTTTTTAGCAGACGAGCTAAGTTAGTTGTTTTTGTTTTGAGCACCTGGTTTAGCACTTCACAGTAAATTCTTATTTTACATCAATGAAAAAAATTCTGCTTGGGCTGCTTGTGGTATTGATGGTACTTATAGGCGTATTATTGTTTAACACCTATACTTTAAAATCAAAACAACTGGTTACAGGTAAAGCTGGTCCGCGTTATTTTAAGGAAGACCTTCCGGCCATCCATCACTTAAGCGATGCCATTAAGATCAGGACCATTTCGTACGATGATTCGCTGAAGATGCAGGACAATACTGCCATTGATACCCTGTTTACTTTTCTTCACGCAACTTACCCTGCTGTTTTCAGTTCGCTTAATGAAACAGTGATTGCAAAAAAGAACCTACTATTAAAATGGCAGGGCACTGATAGCACCTTATCACCGGTAATGTTATATGCACACATGGATGTTGTACCGGTGGAAGAGAACACGCTTTCGCAATGGAGTCACCCGCCTTTTGGTGGAGAGTTGGATAATGACAGGCAAACTTCGGATGGCCAAATTTGGGGTAGGGGAGCGCTGGATGATAAGGGAAGCCTGATCTCTATTTACGAGGCCATTAATAAGTTATTGAAAAAGGGATTTACCCCAAAGCGCACTATCTATTTCGCCTCTGGCAGCGATGAAGAAATAGGAGGGAAGAACGGAGCTGCAACCATTGCTAAGTATTGCCTGGACAATCACATACACGTCAGCTTTTTAATGGATGAAGGTGGAATGGTTTCGGAAGGCGTGGTGCCTAATTTGAAAAAGCCTGTAGCACTTATTGGTACTTCTGAGAAGGGATACCTGACGCTTGAATTAAGTGTAAACATTAAGGGCGGGCACTCCAGCCACCCCGCAAAAGAAACATCTATTGATGTGCTGACCAATGCCGTGAAGAAGATACACGACAACAAATTTGAAGCTCACTTTTCGCAATCGGTAGAGGAGTTCCTCGATTATTTGGGACCGGAGATGCCGATGCCTGTAAAGGTGGTGTTTGCTAATCGCTGGCTGTTTAAGTCGGTTATTATTTCGCAGTACACTAAAACAGATGAGGGCAATGCATTGGTAAGAACCACTGGCGTTACCACGGTAATTAATGGTGGAGGAAAAGAAAATGTGATTCCAAATAAAGTAACCGCAAAGGTGAACTTTAGAATATTGCCGGGACAAACACCTGCCGAAGTAATGGCTAAAATGAAAAGTGTTATTAATGACGATAGGGTAGAAATAGTGGCGGGTGAAATGACTGAGCCATCCGGTGTTACCAGTTCGGATGCATGGGGATTTAAAGCGATACAAAAAACCTCGGCTGAGATTTTTCCGGATGCTTATGTGGCCCCTTTTTTAATGCTTGGCAGCACCGACTCCAAACATTTTTCGAAAGTTACCGACCAAACCTATCGCTTTTTTCCGGCAAGAATGGATAATGACTTATTGGGAACCATACATGGTATTGACGAGCGCATAAAAATGCCCACCTACCTGGAGGCCATTGAATTTTATCAGCAACTGCTTATTAATCTTCAATCTGAGCCAAAGTAAAAATTAACACGGAGGCACAGAGGGCACGGAGATAACAGCCGAGAAATGCAATTTTAAATTTTATGTATTCCTCGGCTGTTATCTCTGTTTCTTTGTGCCTCCGTGTTTTTTGTACCTAAAGCCAAAAATAATTTACAACTTTGCCTTATGGCAGACGAAACAAACCAACCGCAGCAAATAAATATTGAATTACCCGAAGATATGGCAGAGGGTATATACTCTAACCTCGCAATCATTTCACATTCTCCTCAGGAGTTTGTGATAGACTTTATCCGTGTAATGCCGGGTGTACCCAAGGCAAAAGTAAAATCACGTGTAGTAGTAACACCGGAACACGCCAAGCGCTTAATGAAAGCCCTGATTGACAATGTAAAGAAGTACGAACAACAGTTCGGCCACATTGATGATAAGGAACCACCTCTTATGCCTATGACCTTCGGCCCACCGGCACAGGCTTAGGCTTGTTCTTCAACCACTTTTTTCAAACCGGAGAGTATTTTGTGCCATCCCTTTTCGGAGCGCTTAAATCTTTTCTCAGCGTTTTCGCCACCGCCTACATCATCTTTAATGGAAACAACGGTTTCTCCATTTTCGTAAGTAAGGGTGTCGGTAACCATTGAAAAACCTGCAGACAGGTCATCGCTTTTTCCGTTCTTTAAACTGTACTGCAAAAATTTGCCCGGTTCGATCTTTTCAATCTTTCCGTTCATTTCAATGGGGATAAAAAGGAACATTTTGCCCTTAAAAGTAATGGGGCTTCCTGCCTTCCAATCGCTTAGCACTTCGCAGTTATAAAAGTATTTCTTCGTTTTTTCGGGACTGGTCAATGCCTCCCAAACCTTTGAGGGTTCGGCTTTTATCCTCACGCTTTTTCTTACAATGTATTGGCTCATAAAATTCTGGTTTAGTAATCAGGTTAACATTTAAAATTGCTTACTTGTTTACTAAAGCCAAATTGATGCCAGGAGCAATTCTGTTTTTTACGGCTGACAGGGATCATGAGGGTTGGGGACATCTATACATCCGTAACCCAAAGCCTTAGCGTGTTTCTTTGCTTCCGGTCCGCAAGTTTCGCCATCTAAAGTAAATGGGCCTGTATTATCGATACATGTGTAACCTATATTGCGATAAAAGGCCAGGGAATCTTTGAGATTGACCTGCGGAATACTCCTAGGCGGCATCACGGTTCTGGAAATCGTATCAATTCCTTTAATACAGGTAATTGTACCCGTATATGGCCCGCAGCAAGCGCAGCGATTGCAACCGGTTATTGCCATAAGTGCCAGTAGGGCAACGAATAAAATCGGTAATGTTTTCATCATTTGAGGTTTCTTAAATCCAAAGAGAGAACCAAGGTAAATCAAAAGCTAAATTATTTTGTACCTCCAGTCTTATAATGTGAAGGAACTAATGCCGGAGTCAGTAAATATTTTTTACAGCTTAACCAGTTTCTTTATGGCTGCACCTTTTGCCGACGAAATGCGCAACAGGTAAATGCCCCGGGCAGCATTCAATTCAATTTCGGAATGCATAAGATGTATTTCTGATTTGTATATAATGCGGCCACTTTCATCATAAACTTCAAGGCGGCTACCTATTAATCCATCGCTTACATCTATGTTCCAATTGCCTTTTGATAAGGGGTTAGGGTACACATCCACCTTTTCATTTTGCAGTTCATCAATACCCAAAACAAAAGGAATTTTGTTGGATATTGTTGAGCAACCATTGGAATCGGCAACCTGCACGGTATAATCGCCCTGCACAAGTGCAATAAGAATTTTACCGGTATCACCGGCTAGCGGATTGCCGTTAAGGTACCACTGCTGGCTTACGCTGTTAAATACACGCATGGTATCGCCGCTAACCGAAACGGATACCTGGGGTTGCGGAAAAACCAGCAACGATATGTGGTTTGATTCGGCAGTACAACCGGTATTATCAGTTACCGTTACATAATAATTGCCCGACAGTTTTGCGTAAATACACTGACTGGATGCACTATTATTCCAGTTATATGTCTGGTAGCCGGAAGGAGCGCAGATTTGTGCACTGTCGCTGGCGCATATTTCGGGAGAGTTGCAAGTGATGGTTACCGGTGCCACCTGGCAACTACGGCTACTACACGCCAACATAGCAATGCAGGTAGAATCAGGCGTGTATTTCCAAAGGTCATTAAAAGTACCATGGCTAGGATATAGATAATTAATACCCCCAAATAACCATATGCCCTTGTTGCGGTCTAAAAAACCTATAGAGCCAAACCGGTCGCCGGGATGATTAAGGGCATTTGTTGATCCTTTTATTCCGTATCTGGAGGTATCTGGCCAATCACCTATTTTTATCCACTCGCCGGCACTAACTTTATACGCCCACAAATCATTTGATCCCTTAATGCCATTGGCCTGGTACCCGCCATAATTTATTACCAGGTCATCGCACATTTTCCAAACGCCGCGGTTCTCCCACCTCGGGCCTTCTTTGTTCAAATAACTGGTGTCGCAATTTACCACGCTCACTTCATTGGTGTCATTGCCTGAAGCTCCGCTTTCCCAGGTCCACTCCAAAGTAAGGGGATTAAACTTCCATACGTCCTGGTACCATATAAAACCGCTGCTGGTTCTAAGGCCGCCTGACAACCAGAAATTGCCACCATCATCTTTCCAGAATACGCAGTTAACCCTGCTACCCGGATAATTATTTACAGAAGGAACGCCAATTGTACCGTAAATACCCGGGTCGTTAGATGTTTGTGAACCACTCATCCAGGTCCATATGCCGGTTGACACATCATATTTCCACAGATCATTGTAATCGCCACCGGAAGCCTCGTAGCCTCCAAATAGCCAAAGGTTACCGGTGCTGTCTACCCATGCACATGTGTTTTCCGATCGTCCGCCCGGCATGGTAGTTGAGTTTCCTATTCCCTGCGTTCCGTAATTGGTAGAACCAAAGTTTCCCATAAAAGCCCATTGGTTAACTGCAGGATCGTATTGCCATAAATCAGAAGATTGCCCGAATAACCATAAATGGTTGTTGGGAGTAACCCAGGCAAACATTCCTACCGACATAGTTCCGGGTTTATTGCCGGTGTTGTAAATCCCGGTACCCGAAGTTACAGGTGAAAATGAATTGGAAGCGAACATCGAATCTCCGCTCATCCAGGTCCACATTTGCGTGTTTGGGTCAAACCTCCACATATCTGCCATGCTGCAATTAAACCGGTAGCCCCCATACATCCAGAAGAATCCCGCAGTATCCGTCCATTGAGCCAAACAAGCATATCGTGCAGGTGGTTCATTACCCGCCGCTGCTACTCTTATAGTCCCATAACTTCCTACAGCATCATTAATGCTGTCCCCTTTTATCCATGTCCATGTGCCGGATTGAGCCTGGGTTGTAGTTACGAAACAGGCAAAACTT
>JAQBNQ010000073.1 GCA_028288545.1 Bacteroidota bacterium | reverse complement strand
AAGTTTTTTAAATAGTTTCCGTTCATAAGCCTCGATTCCTTCCCCCAATGCGGCCGGCCCTTATATTGCTTCGCCAATTGTTCAAAATCGCTTAGCAGTTCCTCCCAACCAAAGTTATCTGCATTGTATGCGCCAAGCCACAAAGTATCCCGTCCATAAGCGGGGCTTAACACATAATCATCACCTTTACTAAACCTTATTTCCTGCAAAAAATTAATACGGTGTGCCGATGCGTTTATCATTTTCTTGTATTGGCGTAACAGGTCTTTTGCCACCTTGATATCAAATGCCCATTCCGTTTCGCGGTGTAGTGGTGGTTCAGGTACATTAAAAACTTTGTAGCTTTTTTCAATTCTATCCAACGGCGATATAAATTTTTGCACCAGCACTCTATTAATGTTCCTTCGCCAGTCGCGATTAAGGCTGCCAATTTTAAGCAGAAGGCGATATGCGTTAACCGATAAAATCTCATCCATCAGCCATTGTCTAAAGCGGGAATCGTTTACCGGTTCCTCTGTTCGCGTGTATCGGTAAACCACCACTTCTTCAATATGCGGAAACCACCACAATTTAAAGTGGTCAGTTCCGCTTATCAGTTCATCCAGTTTGTCTATCACAGTATCAAAATTCTCCACCGTGGTTTGATCACGGAGATTGAAAGCAGGAACCACATTTAAAGTTATTTCCGAAATAATGCCCAGGCAACCAAGGTTTACAAGGGCTTTATTGAACAGCACCTTATCGCGCTCCTTGTGAATCACCAGCTTTTCCCCATCGGCTTTTATCAAAGAAAACTCTTCAATTTGGGACCCCAGAATTTGGTAGTTGATCCCCGTTCCGTGGGTACCTGTACTGATGGCCCCCGCCAGCGACTGTTTAGATATGGATCCCAGATTTTGTAATGCAAGTCCATGGTTATCAAGATATTCGTTGATCTGCCACAATTTAATGCCCGGCTGAACCTGTAATTGCCTCTTTTCTTTATCAAGCTGAAGTACTTTGTTGTAATGGTCCAGATTAAGAAGGGCTTCCCCGCTTAGGCAAATGGCGTTCCACGAATGGCCAGTACCTGTTACTCTTATTT
Source organism: Bacteroidota bacterium (assembly GCA_028288545.1). GTDB lineage: Bacteria > Bacteroidota > Bacteroidia > Chitinophagales > LD1 > Bog-950. Next base: position 2,581 of record JAQBNQ010000073.1, on the reverse strand, counting down.
TGGGGTGATTTTTAACAATTTCAATTATTTCTTCTTCATTTTCAGGCTGATAGAAGTTCTTAGCAACACAACTTTCGTTATTGGCCCAGTTTTGAAACTTATAATTTACCTGAGATTTCATAGGGAGTGAAGGTAATTAGTATTTGGAGTCTCAAAAATGCCGGAATAACTAATTTGAAAAAAAGATGCATAAAAAATAAACCCATGCAACCCTTTTAAATCAACCCCTGTCTACCTAGTAAGAAAACACGTAAGCTAAGCGTATAAACCTTTTTGATAGTTTCCCCAAACGCAAAATCCCCGTAGTAAAATGCGGGGATTTTTGTTTTATATCGGGTCATTCTTCCTTTCAACTTCTTCAACTTGCATATTGGGCCTAAATTTGATTGCTTTACCAAAAAATTGCATGAAGGGAATATTCTTGGTCATTTTAGTCTCTCTATCTTCAATTAAGGCAAATAGCCAGTGCCTTGCTACCTTCCAGGACATCAAAAACTTTGCCTATGTTTTTGACGCCGGCGAATCAAAGTTTTTGGAGGGCCTGCCTCTGTTATCGTATAAAATCGGTAGAAATAATATAATGGCCTATATAGCTGCTAATGGCCGGCTTAAATGTTATTACAAAGGAACTATTTACCCCGTTACAGATAATACAGCTAACTACTACATGACCGATAACTGGTTCCTGTACCAAAATTTTAATATAGTAAAAGTGTTGTATGGCGATAAATTTAAAACGCTTGAAAGTTTTTTTGTGCCAGACCAGGATTCAGTGTATTACTCGGACAGCATTATTGTTTGGAACAACGGGCATGGAGAGTTGAACGCTTTTTATGATGGCCAAACCCAACTGCTGGAAAGGCAGGACATCCGCCGGGCAAAGATTGGCCCCAACCTTTTTGCTTACATGGATGCCAGTAACGCATTCAAAGTTTTTTATCACGGTCAATTGCAAACACTCGAAACATATGAGCCTTCCAATTATATAGTTAGCCAGGATATGTTGATGTATATTGACCAGTATAATAACCTCAAATTTTTTCATGACGGCGTAATTGACGAGACTTCAACCATCGCGCCCACTGAATACCGCGTGGGTAAAGATTTTGCAGTGTATATTTCTAACCTGAAACAATTGGTAGTTTACTATAAGGGGGAAGAAACCGTATTAATGGAAGATCGCCCGTTAAGGTACCTGGTCAGGAAAAACATGCTGGTATATACTGATAAGGGAAACAATTTTTGGGCATGGTACAAAGGCAAAAAATATTGGTTGGAACGTTTTCTTCCGCTTAGCTATAAAGTGGATAACGACATTGTGGTGTACCAGGACCTGGATGGTCGTTTAAAGGCCCTTTATTATGGCGAACAGGTTAATGTAAGCGACCAAATTGTAACTGCATATAATTTATTCAATGAGGCTGTTACTTATTCGTTGGAGCCTTATGAAACCAAGGTGTGGTGCAACAAAAACACTTTTACATTTAAGTAAAAAGCCGGAAGTATGAAAGAGTACAAATTCAAAGCTATTCTGCAGGGTGAAGATGGGGGAGGGGTATATGTTCCTTTTCCTTATGATGCGAAAAAAGAATTTGGCAAAGGCAAAATTCCAATTAAATGCACTATTGACGGTGAACACTACCGCGGTACTATGATAAAATATGGGACGCCCTTTCACATCATTGTGGTTTTAAAGGCCATTCGCGAAAAAATAAAGAAAGGCGCCGGGGATACAGTAAGTGTATGGCTGGTAGAAGACAAGGAAGAGCGTAAGGTTGAGGTTCCTGCAGATTTGGAAAAGCTATTAAAGAAGAATAAGCTATCTGCTGTTTTTGATAAAATGAGTTTCACCCACAAAAAAGAATGGGTGCTGTGGATCAACGATGCAAAAAAGGAAGAAACGCGTTTAAGAAGGATGGAGAAGGTTATAGAAAAATTGAAGGGGAAGGGGTGATTTTAAAAGCAAACGACTTCCCTTTGACCGTTGTTTTTAGGTGGAGTGATTTTAATGATCTAATTTTTTACTATGTATTATAGATTAGTATTTTTACTTGCTTCATTTTTATATAGCAGCAACGCACGGAGCCAGTCGGGTAATCCGGTTCTTCAGTGGGCAACTTATTATGGTGGCGATAGCACTACTTATGGCTGGCATGTTGTAACCGATGATTCAGGATATATCTATATATCGGGGCGGACCTCTTCACGAAATGGGATCGGTTATAATGGATTTGAAGACACCACGATTTATCCGTTAACCGCTTTCCTTGCAAAGTTCAACCCGGCGGGTCAGCGCATTTGGGGAACATTCTATGGCGGTTATCACTACCCTTCAACCACCGGGCCAATACCGGCACCTGTACTTCCCAACCTGGCAGTTGATCATAGCGGAAATGTTTATCTCTGCGGGTATTCAGATTCGGTAGTTAATATGACCTCAGGTGGGTTTCAAAATAATTATGGAGGAGGGTCTTTGGATGCCTTTTTGGTGAAGTTTAATAGCAACGGTCAAAGATTATGGGCCACTTATTACGGCGGACCGGGAATGGATTTTGGAAGTTAGGTTGCAGTTGACCAATGG
>JAQBNQ010000064.1 GCA_028288545.1 Bacteroidota bacterium | reverse complement strand
ATATATTACCCTCCATTTTTTAATGGTTACGGTTACGACCAGGCCGCTTCAAACGGAGGCAATTACCAGGCCAACGTAAATGTTACGCAACAGCTTATCATGAAGAAGGCGAAACAGGCACAGTACGAAAACCTGAATATTCTGAACCAATACATTGGCAATGCTTCAAAAATTTCGGAACTGGATTTGAAGAAAGCGGTAACCGGCCAATACATTACCGCTTACAGCGATTTTAATATGCTTCAATCCGCACAGGAAATGCTGCTGCTGCTTAATGATGAAGAAGAAATGCTAAAGCCGCTGGTACAGCGCGGCATTTACATGCAAAACGATTTTTTGAACGTTCGCATGGCTAAAGAAACGCAGCTATTGGCTATACGCCAGGCGCGGATACAATATCAAAACGACCTTTACGCACTGAATATTATTTGCGGTTTGGATGATACCACTTTTGCCTCGTTAGGTAAACCCGACATTGCGCCCTCCGCAATGTTTGATGCTGAAAATTCCGTATTGCTAAAACAATACCGTTTGGACAGTCTTAAATTTATGAACCGCAAAAAACTGGTTGACGTTAATTATGTTCCAAAATTAGCAGCAATTGCTGATGCAGGTTTGTGGGCAACCAACCCCGTTACGGCCTACAAAAATTTTGGTGCAGGGATTGGTTTAAATTTTTCGATGCCGCTATATGATGGCAAGCAAAGAAAAATGGAATACCAGAAATTAGTGCTGGCAGCGCAGGTATCGCACAATTACGAAACCTTTTACCGTAAACAGTTTCAACAACAGGTATTGCAGCTAAAAGCTCAACTTTCGGCAACCGACGAATTACTTGCCGAAACCTCAAAGCAAATAGACCTTGCCCAGGAACTTATCCGCAATTACAGATTGCAGTTAAACAGCGGGCTGGTAAAAATCACCGACCTGGTGCTAACCATTAATAACTATATCAATTTCAAAACAAGTCTTAATCAAACCACTATGACCCGTTTGCAGATCATTAATCAACTTAACTACTATAAATGAAAGCACAGCAATTGTATATTCTTTTTGTGTTTATCCTTTTTGGTATGGTGGGTTGCAAGCCTAAAGAGGTACCAGAAGAAAAACTTATTATACCAAAAACACCTGTTACACTAACAAGCGTTAGCAACGGCCCGATGAGTGATAGTATTTCGTTCAACGCAGTTTCATCCTTTCTTAAAAAGAATGTTGTAAAATCTTCTGCCCTGGGTTATGTAGAAAAAGTGAATGTGCGTATAGGGGATTATGTGGAACAGGGACAGGTTTTGTTTACCATCAAAACCAAAGAAGCATCCGTATTTAAATCAAAAATGCTGGACACCATTTTAAATTTTACGGGCAGGTTTGATATTAAGGCCAACAGCGCAGGCATTATTAGCGAGGTAGATAAACAGACTGACGACTATATTGCCGATGGCGACCAACTTTGCATTATCGCGCAAAAAAACAGCCTTGTATTTTTACTGAACGTTCCTTTCGAATACAATAGTTTCATTCACATCAACAGCACCTGCACTATCGAGCTACCCGATAAATCCCTGCAAAGCGCGGTGATAGATTCAAGACTATCAACTGTTGATCCGGCATCGCAAACATTAAGTTATGTGGTGCGGCCCTCATCCGAAAAGAACTTCCCTGAGAATTTAATAGCAAGGGTAAGAATTCTTAAATCTGTAAAACCCCGCGCAGAGGCGGTGGCAAAAGAAGCAGTACTAAGCGATGAAACCGAAAGCAGTTTTTGGATCATGCAACTGATCAATGATTCAACAGCGGTTAGGGTGCCCATAGTTAAAGGCATTGAAACAGATGGAAGGGTAGAAATAATCTCCCCCAAATTTTCATCAACCGACCGGATCCTCCTTACAGGAAATTATGGATTAGGCGATACGGCATTAGTGCAAATTGTAAAGCAGAAGGCGGATGAATAATTTTTTTGTTTCACACAAAAATCCGGTAGCCGTACTGGCAGCACTTATATTAATGGGTGGAATGTTTGCGTTCACTCACATGGAGACTTCGCTGTTTCCTGAGATAACTTTTCCTAAAATAAAGATCATTGGCGAAAACGGGTTACAGCCTATCAGCAAAATGATGGTTACGGTAACCAAGCCCATGGAGATTGCCATCAAAAAGGTTCCGCATTTAACTGCTGTAAGAAGTACTACAAGCCGAGGCAGTTGCGAAATATCAGCCTACCTTGATTGGGGTGCAGATGTTGATCTAGCCCAGCAGCAGATAGAATCGCGCATTGGCGAAATAAAAAGTGAATTGCCGCCAACCTTTAATATGACGGTGGAAAAGATGAGCCCTTCAGTACTTCCGGTAATGGGCTACACGCTGGAGGGTTCCGAAACGCATAGCCCCATTGAAATGAATTTTATTGCCAATTACACCGTAAAGCCTTACCTGGCACAGGTGGCAGGTGTTTCTGCAGTAAAAATAACGGGCGGTAAGGCGAAAGAATACTGGGTGGAATTGAATGCGCAAAAGATGAGCACCCTGGGCATAACGCCCGATATGATAGCCACGGTTGTAAGTCAATCCAACTTTATACTTAGCAATGGCTATCTCAATAATTATCGCCGGCTATACCTGGCCATAACCGATGCCGGCCTTGATAATAAAGTTGATCTTGACACACTAGTGCTTAAAAATGACGGTAAGCGAATTGTGCTGCTGCGCGATATTGCCAGCGTAAACGTGCACGAAAAGATTGACTACACCCGTATAAATGCCAATGGTAAAAATGCCTTGCTGGTGGCTGTGCTTAAACAACCTAACTCAAACCTGATTGAAGTAAGCGGCGATGTGCAGGAAAAAGTAAAAGAACTGAACAAAATTTTACCCGGAGGAATTTCGCTGAAGCCATATTACGTACAAGCCGATTTTGTAGGTGATTCCATACGCAGCGTTACGGATAGTTTACTTATTGGCCTATTGCTTGCCATTATGGTGGCCATTATTTTCCTACGCTCATTAAAAGCAAGCGTTGTTATACTGATAACTATACCCGTAACCGTAGCGCTTTCGCTGCTGGTGCTTTATGCCATAGGCTACACATTTAATATAATGACCCTTGGCGCTATTGCAGCATCCATAGGTCTTATTATTGACGATGCCATTGTTGTTGCCGAGCAGATACATCGCACCCATGAGGAAAATCCCGGTATGGAAACACGGCATTTGCTATCGCAATCGGTAGCATATTTATTTCCGGCCATGATAGGCTCATCGCTTAGCACTATTGTAATTTTTATTCCGTTCATTTTTATGGGTGGGGTGGCGGGGGCTTACTTTCATATCCTTACCAACACCATGATAGTTACACTGCTGTGTTCGTTTTTTGTTACCTGGATGATATTGCCGGTTCTTTACCTGCTCTTCACATTTACCTGGCGCAAAACACTGCACGAAAAAAATCTGACAGCCAGTGCGCACGAACGCAAACGTTATGGATGGGTTTTGTTTTTTATAAAACGTCCGTACATCAGTTTAGCTTTTGTTGCAGGTCTTGTAGTTGCGGGTGTTTTAATTTATCCAAAACTGGAGACCGGATTTTTGCCTGAAATGGATGAAGGCTCCATCATATTAGATTACCATTCTCCGCCCGGCACCTCGCTGGAAGAAACGGATAGAATGCTGCGCGAAGCGGAGAAAATAATTTTGCGGGTACCCGAAGTAGAAACATACAGCCGCCGTACAGGTACAGAGTTGGGTTTTTTTATA
>JAQBNQ010000626.1 GCA_028288545.1 Bacteroidota bacterium | reverse complement strand
GTTGATTAGGTGAGTGGTTGGATAGTGGAAGCCGCACGGATATTTAAGCACGCAAAGGCGCAAAGACGCTAAGAAGAAAAGCTTTGCGGCTTAGCGCCTTTGCGTGAAACTGTTTGAACCGGAGTTTTTAGAATTCAAGAATTAACAAAATCCAAAGCAAATTCAATAAATTCTTTAATTCCGATTCAGACAATACCATAAAAGAAAAATCCAATCAATCCGAAAAATCTCCCCAAATCCCGGTTCAGACAAAATCCCAAATCAAAACAATACACCATACTTTTGGTTACTTTTGCCTTAAATCGAACATCCCAAATCCGAATCCGACACCATGCTGCAAATACAGGAAAACGTATCCCTCAAAAACTTTAACACTTTTGGTATTGATACCCGTGCCCGCTACTTTGTGGAAATAGCCCATGAAGATGAACTAACAGAACTGTTTGCCGATCCGCAATGGCAGCAAATCGAAAGGCTGGTACTTGGCGGTGGCAGCAATATGCTGATGGTTAATGATTTTGACGGCCTGGTGATCCGCATGAATATCCGGGGGATTGAGCACCGCATCAGTCATGACGATGTTTTTGTTGAGGCCGGTGGCGGCGAGGTGTGGAATGACCTGGTAAACTATTGTGTTGACCACGGTTATGCCGGTATCGAAAACCTAAGCCTCATTCCCGGCTCGGTAGGGGCTTCGCCTATCCAAAACATTGGTGCTTATGGTGTGGAGCTGAAAGATGTTTTTCATAGCTGCGGTGCTTTTGAAATAGCGACTGGCACTTTTAAAGAGTTTAGCAAAGATGATTGTAAGTTTGGCTACCGCGAAAGTGTTTTCAAAGCGGAGCTGAAAGGACAGTATATTATAGTATCGGTAAAATTCCACTTATCACTCCTTCCTGATATAAATACCCAATATGGCGCAATAGGGCAGGAGCTGCAAAACAGGGGGATTTCAAACCCTACTATAAAAGACGTATCGCAGGTGGTAGCGCATATCCGGGTATCCAAACTGCCCGATCCCTCAACTATTGGTAATGCCGGTAGCTTTTTCAAAAACCCGGTGATCAGTGCCGAAGAGTTTGCCGGGGTGAAGGCTAAATTTCCGGATGTGGTGAATTACCCGGCTGCGGATGGCGGGATAAAACTGGCTGCCGGCTGGCTTATTGAACAATGCGGCTGGAAGGGAAAAACCGTTGGCCACACAGGAACATGGAAGAATCAGGCCCTGGTATTAGTAAACCATGGAGGAGCTACAGGACAGGAAGTGTATAGTTTTTCGTCGCAAATCATAGACAGTGTGTACACTAAATTTGGCGTTACACTACAACGCGAGGTTAATATTATTAGTTAAATAAGTTTATTTAAAGTGAATTTTTATTTTAAATAAAATTTGTTCAAAATAACATTTCTGTTACAAATGGCTCGGTAATAAGTTTGTTTTTCTATAATAAAAATGTATAACGTTCTGTTTTTCAGTATTGTAATTATGTACTAAGTGTAAAAAATACACAATTATTAAATTTCAATACTGATGTTCAAATGTGGAGTTTTTACTACACACTTTAGGTTAGTGGCATCATGCTTGTCTAATTGTTAACACAAAACTTTAACAAAATGACAAAGATTGAGTTTAACACCCTTGTACTACGTCAGGCGACTTCTTTAAGATCATACGCTTTACATTTCACGCACGACGCAGACGATGCTAACGACCTTGTCCAGGATACAATGTTGAAGGCCATAACTTACTATAACAAGTTTAAGGAAGGCACTAATTTAAAAGGATGGTTATATACCATCATGAAAAACACATTCATCAACAACTACCGCCGTTTTGTTAAAATGAGCACCTTTGTTACCAAGAGTGATGAAATTTCATCGCCAAACCTGGTATTCAGTTCAACAAAAAACCAGGGCGAAGCCAAGTTTGTAATGGATGATATTAAAAAAGCTTTAGACAGGCTTCCTGAAGATTATTATGTACCCTTCACTATGTATTTTGAAGGCCATAAATACCATGAAATTGCCGATCACCTGGATATTCCGATCGGTACTGTGAAAACCCGCATTCACGTAGCACGCAAGCTGCTTAAGAAAAACCTTAAGGCATATGATAACGGCATCGCCAAACCCGTTTATGCCGAGAATTAATTAAACTCCATCATATATACATATAATAGGAAACCCGCCCCAAGAGGCGGGTTTTTTGTTTAGGAGTTGGTTTCTCTATTAACGAAGATTAGATTTATTTAACCCTTTTCCAAACCTCTTTATAGCTGTTGTTTAATCCGTTTATATACATCAGTGAATCGGTAACTTTATATTTAAACGTGTTTCTGACACCTAAAAAGCCACTATAACCCATACCGGCTGTATGTATGGTTTCAGTATATACATCATCATATATGGCGTAATTTCCGGCCATGGCGGCACTCATCAGGCTCTCCCGATATTTAACATCAAGTATTACAAACTTATCGTTACTGATCATTTTGTACCTGGTTATCCCTGGCTGATTAGCATAACTGGAGTCTAATAATCCCCGGCTATTTAAAATTTGCCAGGTTCCTATAATGCTATTCTTGTTGCTTACTACTTTTTTTGTAGTTAAGCAGGCCGAAAGCACAACCGTGCAAATACTTAAAAGGATAATAGATAAAATGCTTAATTTCTTCATGGTGTTGGTTTTTAGGTTAAACAGGTCAATTATATACATGAAGAATTTAGCGGAGCCATCGCGTGTCACACCAATGGTTGCTTTTAACCTTTCGGGCAAATCTGCGGCTTCTTCATAAGCATCCTGGCCAAGTGCAAAAAAAATGAGTTTGATAGTGTAACTCCGGGGCATTACTTCGCCAGCTTCAATACGCTGAAGTGTTCGTACACTTAAGTTACATTTTTCAACAAGTTCTTCCTGGGTAAGGCCTTTGGCTTTTCTGAGTTTCGCAATCTTTCTACCTAAATTGGGCTGTTGCATATCCAATAAATTCTGTGACAATGATAAAGTTTAGCCCCACAAGGTACAATAAATACCGCTGTATTTATAGCCGGCATTAACCCGACTTTGGAGTTTCGGGCTAATGTCGCCTTAGCGATTTAGTGCTTTGATAGCCTCCAGAGCCACTATCTGTCCGGATATAATGGCTGGCGGCACACCCGGCCCCGGCACGGTGAGCTGCCCGGTATACAAGAGGTTGTTGATATGTTTCGCTCGCATAGCAGGTTTAAAGAAGGCCGTTTGGGCAAGTGTATTGGCTAATCCATAGGCGTTGCCTTTAAAAGAGTGATAGTCGGCTTTAAAATCATTTAGCGCATAACTCCGCTTCACCACTATCGAATCGCGGATGTCCTGTCCGGTAATGTGGGCGAACCTATCTATCATCAGGTTAAAATATTTTTCGCGGATGGTTTCATCATCATTTAATCCCGGGGCTATAGGCATCAGGAAAAACAGGTTCTCGCCATCTTCAGGGGCTACAGAACTATCTGTTTTTGAACTGCAGCATACATAAAACAACGGACTGGTGGGCCATTGTGGTGCAGTATAAATTTCTTTTGCATGAAGCTCAAAATCCTCATCAAAAAATAAATTATGATGCTGTATGCCCGGTATTTTTTTGTTAGTGCCGATATAAAAAAGTAAACTCGAGGGCGACATGGTACGACTATCCCAATACTCGGCGGTGTAATTGCGATGAGGTTCATCAACCAGGTGTTGGTCTACATGCTGGTAGTCGGCTCCGGCAATTACCATATCGGCAGTAAACATATCATTATTAGTTTGGATGTTATCAACTTGTTTATCCTTGATATTGATTTTTGTAACTTCTGTATTGAGTTTAATTTCAACCCCCAGTTCGGTAGCCAGGCTTACCATGGCTTTTACTATTTCGTTCATGCCACCCATGGGGTACCAAGTTCCCAGGGCCAGATCGGCATAGTTCATCATGCTGTACATAGCGGGTGTATTTTGCGGGGTGGCACCTAAAAACAATACCGGGAACTCGAGCAATTTAACCAGTTTAGGGTTTTTAAAATACTTGCGTACATGGCTGCTCATGCTGGTAAGCAACTGAATGCTGAAGCTTTTTTTGATCAGGTTAAAATCGATGAACTCAGTAATGGAATG
>JAQBNQ010000548.1 GCA_028288545.1 Bacteroidota bacterium | reverse complement strand
GCACTTTGGTCTCATACGGCTATAGGTTTACACTTTTGGAATAATTTTATTCCAGATGGAAGAAAAAATGTTGGAGCAATTCACCTTCTCTAAGGAGTTTAAGGAAAAGCTCGTTCTGTTGGTTATGTACCGTAACCAGTCTGCAAAAGAAGTGGCGAAAAGTTATCGTTTGCCTAATGTTCATATTTTAATGAACTGGATTAATGCTTACAAGAAGAAATTGGAAAAAGGAGCTATAACTTTAGCTGCCATGGACCCCAAGAAGAAAAACGATCCCCAAGCGCTTAAACAGCGGATCAAGCAGTTAGAAAAATCACTGGAAAAGGCGAATGTTCTAATTTATGGATTGAATTCTATGATTGATTATGCTGAGAAGGAGCTCAAGGTTCCGGTGCGAAAAAAGCGTGGTACCAAACCGTGATGCTAATCAAGGAAAAGCATATTACAAGGATGGGTGTAGGGCCACTTTGTAAACTGTTTGGTAAATCCCGGCAAGCATTCTATCAAAAGGAATGGCACTTGAGCGATATAGGGCAAATGGAATTGGTCGTTTTGGAATTAGTAGCACAAGTCAGGCGTGAATTACCTGGCCTGGGTCTTCACAAGCTTTATAAGTGTATTTATCAGCCTCTGAGAACCAATCACATTAATATCGGGAGAGATAAGTTGAATACTTTATTACGAAATCATGGATTATTGATTTGCAGGAAGTTGCGGGGGCCACGTACTACTCAATCCAATCATATGTATTGGAAGTATCCTGATCTGGCAAGGAGCCTGGAAATAAATCGTTCAGAACAACTCTGGGTAGCGGATATAACTTATATCTGTATATCATATGACTTTAACTATCTGAGTTTAATCACTGATGCCTATTCCAGGAAGATCATGGGTTATTGTTTATATCCATATCTGACCAATGAAGGCACTCTTAATGCTTTGAATATGGCTGTAAGTAATCGCATCTCTGAACTTCCTTTAATGCACCATTCTGATAGAGGAGTACAGTACTGCAGCTATGATTATATCAAGTTACTCAACAAAGAAAAGATAGCTATTAGTATGACCCAACATGGCGAAGCGTACGAAAATCCGATTGCTGAAAGAGTAAATGGCATTCTAAAAACTGAGTTCAAGCTTAGTCGCATATTCAAATCGAGATCGGAGGCATTGTTAGCTGTCAAGCTAGCAATAGAAGCTTATAACAACGTCAGACCACATATGAGCTGCAGCAACTTAACACCAGTTGTAGCACATCAGACCAGCGAACCTTTGATAAAATATTGGAAGAATAGAAGAAAGAAAAGAACAAACCATGTTCCAGTATGGAATCAACTGGAATAGCATTTGTTATCAATTAAATGAATACTTTAGTGTCTATAAATAATGTTTTTAACCCTGCCAAAACTGTCAACTAAAATCCGGACAAGACCAAGTGACAACCGTTTCCAGTACGACACATGTCGCAGTGCGACACCTGGTTAGGCGTCGCCGACCGCCTTATTCATTAAAAGCTCTTGTAGTAAATCGAATAAACTGACCGATGCGCAGGCGATCAACTCGTCGGCAGCGCCATAGTAGATATAAAGTTTATCATCAAACAAAGCCGTGCCTGTTGGGAAACAAACATCATCCACGTCGCCCTTCAATTCATAATCCAATTCGGGTTTAAACAGGGGGTATGGCAAACGCGCGATCTCCTTTTTGGGATCGTCCAGATCAAGCAAAGCGACGCAGCACGAATATTCGTATCTTTTTTCAGTAGCTTTTACACCATGGTAGATCACCAGCCAGCCGTGCTCAGTTTCAATCGGCGGACAGCCGCTGCCCAGGAAACAAATTTCGTGCGGATATTTTGGCGCAAGTGCAATATTTTCGCCGAAATGCAAAAAGTAATTTTCCCAAAACGCGTCTGTAAGATCTTCCAGGTTATTTACGGCAGTTATTTGGATATCCGGCTTTATCCTGTGCAAGAAAGTTAATTTCCCATTTATCCGTCGCGGAAAGAAAACAAAGTCTTTATCTGCCAAATAATTAGCCCCCTGGTTATAGCGCAGGTATTTTTCGTTTAATTCTTTATTGTTTTTTGTAAGCCGGTCAAAGTCGGTATATTTTATCTTCGGCACGATTATGCCAACCCTTTTAAAGTGCTGCAGGTCGGTTGATGTGGCCAGTGCGCCCAACGCATTCACACCGTCAAAAGCTACATAAGTCAAGTAATAAACCCCATCGATCTTTACCATACGAGGGTCTTCCATCCCGTGCGATTCGTAATCAAATTCGGGCTTTAAAAAAGGTTTACTGTACCGCTCAATCACATGCAAAGGACTGTCGAGCCGGCAATAACCGATGGTGGAATAGTTACGGATATGCACCGCGCGGTAAAAGAAATGTATACTACCCCCATCCACGATAACGGCCGGGTTCAACACACTTTCATTTTCAAAGTCATACCCGGTTTTATTTAATATTACACCTTCTTTTTTTACTTCGATCATATTTTAAAAAGCACTTTTGTTTATCAATCATTAATCAAACCCCTGGCCAAAATGCCCGTTATCTAAGCTTCCGATAATGCCTTCAACCACACGCTTGGTTTCGTTGGGATCGCTTACGCGGACAGAAAAGGCGCCGGCCTCCCTCGCGGGATAGTCGTTACCCCCCGGAAACAGGGCATCTCCTATAAATATCATATCACTGATTGCAATACCCAGGATATCGCGCAGCTTACGCATCCCGTATGCCTTATCGATACCTTTCTTAGTCACATCAACAGATGTTGCGCCGCCCATGTTTATCGCAAATTCGGGAATTTCTTTATCGAGTATCTCTTTTATTTTATTTCGCTTTACGAAATCAGGGTCCCAGTTTTTCTTTTCTTCCAAAGGCGCCTGCTGCCCTAATGCGGAATAGGTGACCTGGCTTCCCCTGTCTTCGATTAATTCGCCCCAAACTTTTTTAGGCTTAAATCCAAGGGTGTCAACCGCTTTATCGAGCGCGGTTATGATCTTATTTTTTTCTTCGGGTGTAAAATTTTCAGCGTACAATTGTTTCCATTCTGATTGGTATTGGTAAAACTTGGTACCGCATGTAGGAAGAATAGATAAATTTTGAAGGTTTGCATCTTTTGGCAAATTCGCCAGCACCTGTTTCTCAAACTGCGGCCAATCCCCACCCGAAATTACTGCCACTTTCGCGACTGTGAGCAAGGCGGCCAATCGGGTGGCCATCTCTTTATCGATAGCAGATTTACTTTCAGCAAGTGTGCCGTCGAGGTCAAAAGCAATTAGTTTTTTCATTTTTCAGGTAGAATATTTATCGTCGTGTTTGTTTTTTAATTTATACCATAAATGTTCAGTTTTAATAATTGTTTTCTGCGATCATTAAATTATCGTGTAACGATAAGCAATTTTAACAGCACGAAGGATCTCTATTTTCCGGGTAGCGCTATTTCTAAAAGCACAATTTCCCCATTTGGCATAAGCGGGCAGGCCCCGACGACAGCAGGTAAAAGCATTGCATCGCCTTTGGTAAGCTTGTAATTATGCTGGTTATATTCAACTTCCCCTACACCTTCAATACAAACCAAAACCCTTGGCGTGCCTTTTTTTCCAATCGTAAAGGGGGTTGCGCCGGTATAGCGCCAAACAGTAAAGTGCGGATCTTCAATTAATTTTTCGCAAAGTATCCTTTCGGCGATTTGTATAACAGGTGTTTCGGGCTGTATATCCGTTTTCGTAAAGTCGATACACGCCAGGGCCTGCCCCTCCTGCAGATCGCGCGGTTTGCCTGTTTTCTCATCAACCCTGTCCCAATCGTACAGGCGATAGGTAACATCGCTGTTCTCCTGCACTTCGAATACTACCACGTCGCCGAGGGTATGTACTGTGCCTGCTTTTATCAGCACGCTATCGCCCAACTCCGGTTTAAAATTGGCAAGGTCATTGGCCACTGTATGCTTATCGAGCGAGTGCCGCAGCTTTTCTTCGGTAGTGCCAGGTTTTAAGCCCGCATAAATAACGGCATGCTTACCGGTTTGCAGCACTACCCAGGCTTCTGTTTTACCGCTTTCGCCTGCGGGTATATATTTCTTTTGGTCATCAGCAGGATGAACCTGTACCGAAAGCACTTCCCGGCAATCTAAAAATTTTAAGAGCAGGGGGAACCGCTTAAACCGGCCGGCCAGTTTTCCCATTAACGCCTTAGACGAATGTTCAAATAGCTGGTTAATGGT
>JAQBNQ010000273.1 GCA_028288545.1 Bacteroidota bacterium | reverse complement strand
GAATTGCGGCGGTCACGCCAGGTAACGAGCAGGTCGCCGTTGGTGGCGTATTGGGCCCATACAAGGTCCTGCCCTACTCCATTGCTAATGCTATCATCGTTTACCCTAACGTAGCTATTCCAATTAGTGCCGCCATCGTTGGTTGAGGCAACATAAATGTCCGCATCGCCATGTTGGTTGATGACAGCGGCAAGAGCCAATTGGTTAGGGTTAGAAGGATTAGATGTAAAGTGATCGCCCAATTTATAATTGCTATCCAGTGTACCTGGTATTCCGCTGTAAATGACGTGGTAATCAAAACCGATGGTGCGATTGTATGATTTTGCCATTATAACCTGTGCGAAAAGAGATTGCGAAGGCAAATAGCTGGGGTAAGCAATGCAAACTGCTCCATCTGCGGTAACGGTGGGTGTACCCATTGGAGCGGCTATTGTATTACCTACCAGGTAACCGGTGCTATCGACATAACGATAAGTGCTCCAGGTTTGTCCGCTATCTGCCGAGTATTTGATATAAGGCCTATTGGGTGGGGCAATCCAGGGCGCAGGTTTTGTGGTGATGTATAATATACCCGCATTGGCCGTGTTAGAGTTGTCTACCACCAGCCAGGGGCGGTCCATCGGCTCTTTGGCAAGGTCTTCGTTAATGTCCCACACCTTAACTGGGGCAGACCATGTATTTCCACCATCTGATGAATGTTGCACATAAATGTAACCTGTATCAGGTGTTTGACGGGAGTCGATATAAGCTATAAAAACAGTGCCGTCTTTTCTAAAAGCCATAGATACATCGGCAGAGTGTAAAGTGGCCCCCCCATGAGGGTGGACTACCAGGTTCCCCCAGGTATTTCCGCCGTCAAAACTTGTTTTGGTTTTAATTGCCACACGGGGTATTCCGCCCAAAGCGAAACCCATCCAGGCGGCAACCATATTTTGCGGATTTGTAGGGTTAACTGCAAGATATGGCTCGCCTTCAAAAACACTGCCACCCGATACATCAATATTATTGGGCTGCGCAAAACCTTTAAGCAGAATAAAGCTGAAAACAAAAAGGAGAAACTGTTTCATACCCGGAGTTTAGTTTTCAGACAGGAAAAACTTTAAAAAGTTTAAACTGCTTTATGATTCCTTTCGATGGAATGTGCCTGATTCTTTGTCGTATACATAAGTTCCGTGTTTCAGATCAGTAAGATAATCAATAAACCATTCGGAAAAAGATTGTTCAATCACTTCGCGGGTATCATCATCGTGCCACATGGTTATTACCTGCCCCTTTATTCCTTTACTTGCAGGATCCATATCTATACATAAATGGTTGCCGCTACCATCATAAGTAAAAGGTATCCATAAAGGATTCCACCAGTTTTTTTTGACGCCCTGGTCAGGACTGGAAAATCTTCCCTTAAAATCGCCTTTATCTAAAAGCTTTTTCCAAATAGTCCATTGATCAATAATATTGTTGATGGATAATAATGGTCCGCAGAAGGTTATACCGGCAAAACCATCTTTTTGGCCATTATGAATAGCGTAATACAGTTTAAAGTCATCCGAAAGTTTAACGCCAGTAAGCTTTTCCAGTTTTTGAAAATCCTTGTCAGTGGCGCCTTTATTAAATGAACCTGACAAATCAGGCACATTGGTTTTAATCCAGTTTTCCAAATCGGTCCAACAGTTAGTGGCATTTTCTTTACTCCACTTTTCGTCCTCTACAGTTGCTTTTATCAGCTGGTAATACTTAGCGTCCACGTACCTGAAAGCGCTTTTCCCTTCCAACTTATATGCCTCAATCAAATCCTTTTTTACTTTGTCCATTTGGCCCAGCTCATACCTTATTTTTGCAATCTCTACCAGGTAATGAGCATCATCGCCATAACCGGGCAATTCCATAATTTGTTCGTAAACTGTAAGGGCTGCATTAAAGTCCTTCTTAAATTTAAAATTCTCTGCCATTTCGCTCCATAGCAAGCCCAGGTAATTGTATTCTGTTTTAGGCTCGGGTATCAGCGCAATGGCTTCTTTAAATTTATCGTCCGCCTTAGCATATTTTCTTTCGCGCGATAGATGCCAGCCTTCGTCTTTAAGCTTGCTTATTTTATCATGCAATTTATCGGTCAAGTGCCGCATAAGTGTTTTGGTTGGTGTTGAAACTAAATGGCGATAAGACTGCCTATTTCCAGGCATCCGGGTTCTGATACCATGTTAGCAGCGTTTCTTTTTCTTCAGGCTTTACATAGTCAAGTTTCAATGCTATTTCGAGCAAGGTAGGATAATCGGACAGGCTAAAATCTTTGCAGTTCGCTTCCTCAAAAGCTTTTGTAGCCTTATCGAAGGCATAGGTAAATATGGAACCTATAGCAAGTACCTCGGCACCTGCGTTGCGCAAGGCAGTAACTGCCTTTAGCGAACTTCCACCGGTGGAAAAAAGATCTTCGATAACCACTACTTTTTGTCCTTTATCAAGTTTACCTTCTATCAGGTTTTCGAGGCCGTGGGCTTTTGGTTTATCGCGCACGTAAACAAAGGGCTTGTTCAATACATCGGCTACAAGTACTCCGTGCGGTATCCCTGCTGTAGCTACACCGGCTATTACTTCGCAATTTTTAAACTCTTCGGCAACAATATCAGCAAAGGCAGTTTTAATAAAAGTGCGGACCCTAGGATAGCTAAGTGTTTTGCGATTATCGCAGTAAATAGGGCTCTTTAAACCGCTGGCCCAGGTGAAGGGTTCCTTAGCATTTAACACAACCGCTTTAATTTCCAGTAAATACTCTGCAACTTCGCGGGCAATTACGTTGTTATAGATCATATGTATTGCAATTATAAAATTTACTTTAACGATTCGTACGTATTAATTACCTGCGACCGTTCACAAATCAACAAAAATTTTGCGAAGGTTCTTGATACCCCAAAAGATATTAAAGCTTTTTTGCAGAATCCCGCAATACTGTTTGATGGCAAAACCAATACTCCTTTCCTGATTTTTTGCGATAAGCCGGGCGAAAACATGTGTAACTTTTTAGACCACTTTGATATAGTAGTAGCCGGTGGCGGAATTGTAACTAATGAACGGGATGAGTTGCTGCTAATGCACCGGCGCGGAAAGTGGGATCTGCCCAAAGGCAAAATTGAGTTGAAGGAAGAAATACAGGATGGTGCAATACGCGAAGTGATTG
>JAQBNQ010000493.1 GCA_028288545.1 Bacteroidota bacterium | reverse complement strand
TCCATTACTTCCAACTCGTAACCGGGCTTAAAATTATCGTTAATGAAGTTAGAGCCTTTACCGCCGGCAACGCGTTTTACCGCAATGGTAAGCGGCTCATTCAAATACGGTGAACTGCAAAACGAATAGCTGCGGTTAACGTGCTCGCCTTCTATACTTAGTTTTAGCGTGGTGTATTGGCCGGGTTTATAGTTATAGCTATCCTTTAAGGCAGCCGGAACATCAAAAGATATGGAAACAGCATCGGCAATTTCATTCTTAACCTCTATTACTTTCAATTTATTGAACCTGGACATTAACTTGTTTTTTTGGGGCCAAACCTACATCATTAATTCATAAAAATATAGACCCCTCCTAAATCCTCCCCAAAGGGGAGGACTTGGTATTGCGCCTGTAATAGTGGAGGACTGATTAAGTTTGTTGTTCTTCAAATAAGGAGCAATTGCTGTATCGGGAAAAGCTGTTACAAGACGGGCATTAAGTCCTCCCTTTCGGGGAGCCCGCCTTACCGGCCGACAGGGATTTAGGAGGGGCTGCATTTTTTTTTATCTTCATCGCTCATGCGGTTTGGGGCTACACTTTTCTTTATTGTAATCTTCGCTAAAATTTGTTCGGCATTCAGCATCAAGGGTACGGTGTATGGGTCCAACAGCGAAAAGCTGTCCTATGCCAATATTTATGTAAAAGGTACTACCAACGGCACCAGTGCCAATGTTGAAGGCCAATACCAGCTTGATCTTCCGGCAGGTACCTACGAAATCGTTTACCAGCACCTCGGCTACAAACAACACATAGAATCGGTTAACCTGGTTAAGGACCTGGACATTACCATTACGCTTGAAGAGTTACAATACCAGATACGCGATGTAGTTGTAAACGGCAATGAGGACCCCGCTTTGGCAGTAATAAGAAAGGCTATTGAGAAAAGAAAGTACTTTTTAAATGTGGTGGAAAGCTACAGTTGCGATGCTTATGTAAAAGGAATGCAAAGAATATTACAGGCTCCCGATAAAATACTGGGCCGCAAAATTAACCGGACAGGAATCTTAACCGGTCCTAATAATTCGGGTATCCTTTATTTGAGCGAGTCGCAGTCGAAGTTGTACTACAAAAAGCCTAACAAGTTTCATGAGGTTATCTACTCCAGCAAAGTAAGTGGCAAGTCAAATGGGTTTACCTTTAACTCGGCACAGGACTTCTTTTTCAATTTTTACGACCGCAGTATTACTATTCCTTTTATAGCACCAAGGCCTTTTATTTCTCCTTTGTCGGAGAACACTTTCTTTTACTACAACTTTAAAATGATAGGGGCCTATAAAGAAGGAGATAAGCTGATAAATAAAATACTGGTAACCCCTAAGCGCAAAAGCGATCCCTGCTTTAGCGGTGTGTTAAGTATTGTAGAAGACAACTGGAACATTCACTCGCTTGAATTATATCTTACCAAAGCCAATGGTATTCAATACGTAGATACGCTGAAAGTGACGCAGTATTTTGTACCGGTAAAGAATGATATATGGTTGCCCACCCAGCAGCGTTACGATGTACAGGCCAGCTTTTTAGGCATTAAAGGCGATGGCTATTATTTGGGAGTTTTCAAAAACTACGTGGTCAATGGTTTCTTCGGACTGCCAACGCCGGTGGTTAAAATGGACTCGACCAAAAGAACTGCTAAGTCTGAAAAGAAGTTGGAGAAGTTGCAGAAAAAGGAAGAGAAGAAGATCGAGAAAAAAATATTTACTGCTGAAATAGTGAAAATAGAGAAAGAAGCCAATAAGCGCGATACCATGTATTGGGATAGTATCCGGCCTATTCCGCTTACGGCCATGGAGTTGCAGGACTACAACATTAAGGACAGCATCCAGGTGATACGCGACTCCAAAGTGTTTAAAGATTCAACCGATAAAAAGTTGAATATGCCGGGACCGCTTACAATTATTTTAGGTTACACTTATCGCAAGCAGTATAAAAAGATATCGGTTGATTTCCCCTCGCTGCTGAACCTGGTAAACTTTAATACTGTAGAAGGCGTGAACCTGCAGGGCAAGTTTGCCATTCGCAAAACGTTTAGTGACGATCGCCGGATCAGCTTTGAGCCTACTATACGATATGGCACTTTAAACAAACAGTTTAACCTGATGGGCTCCTTCGCCTTTTTAAATAGCCAAATACACGATGAGTTTTTTGTTTTAAGCGGTGGAAGATACATCAGCCAGATAAACGAGTATCAACCTCAAACTGAATTTGGCAATACTTTTCAAAGCCTGGTACTGCGCAATAACTTTATGAAGATATACGAAAAGTACTTCGTAAAACTAATGTACTCGCGCGAGTTATTTAATGGAGTACGGGGCACATTAGTGGCTGATTATGAGCGAAGGTCTCCATTGTCAAATTTCACTGATTTTTCTTTTTTCCATAAGGGCAATACAAATTATCCTACACCCAATGCCATGGATCTGCCCAATGTAACAGATGAGCAGATTACGGCACACAACAGTTTTAGAATTGATTTGAGAGTACATGTAACTTTTGGTAATCAATATATAACAAGGCCCGATATGCGTATCAGAACAGGCTCAAAATATCCCGAGTTGCAATTTATATACAAACGTTCTATTTCAATAAAGGGCTTTAGCGACCAGGACTTTGATTACCTGGAAGCGCAGTTGCAGGGATATTTGCCCGAGGGTTTATTTGGCACAACCCATTACCGGTTTGGTGGTGGTGGCTTCGCCAGCCATAAAGCGGTTGATTATCCCGACTACAAACACTTTTACGGCAACTTCCTTAACACCGGTGGAACGGATATGCTGGGATTTTATTTGTTACAATACTACCGCAACAGTACCGACCTGTATTTTGCCGAAGCTCATATAGAGCATCATTTTGGAGGATTTCTGTTCAATAAAATTCCGGGAGTGAGAACTTTGAAATGGGGCGAAGTATTGGGTTTCCATTTTCTATATACGCCAACACGTAAAGAATACTTTCAGTTAGATGCAGGGATAGATAATATCTTCAAGATAATCCGTGTTGATTTTGTTGCCGGATTTTTAGGCGAAACCGTTTACCACTTTGGTGCCAGGGTAGGAATAGTACTGGATTTTAGAAGATAGTTTATTTTGATTTCAGCTTAATGAATTTTCCTGTTGTTACAGGCAACCAATCCTTGCTGATACAAAGAATATATATCCCTTCAGGTAATAATGATGTATGAATAGTGCTGTTGGCACTTACCACTTCGGTTTGACTGATCTTTTGCCCGGCAATATTATAAACGGAAGCGTAATACGGGAATGAAATAGCAGAAGACCAGCCGGTAAATTTTATTTCTAACTGGTCAGTTACAAATTGAGTATAAGTCCATTTAAGTTTTTCGTCTTGTGGATTTGGAGCAACGGTTGTAAAGGGTGGGTTTCCTCCAACAGCAAGACTAAGTACCACCGGCAAATGCTCACTCATGTTATACAAAGCGCTTAATACTGTTGGGGGTACCGAACTGTTTTGTGGAGTATCAATAATAGCCTTGTTTACGTGCAATCCGTCCTGGCCAATTACCTGGTAGCTTCCACTGACATATTGCAACGAATCTGTTCCCTGCATCAGGTTATTGGTGCACAGGATGTGGTCAAAGCGGTCGTCCATACCACTGGTGGCCCCGCAGTCGCCGGGGTCTGATATCCTGGTACTTTGTGTAAGATAATTTGCAAACGCTAAAGGATTGTTGTCCCAGTTACCGGGTTGGTTAACCGGGTCAAAAAATAAAGTGTTTGGGTTGGATGAACTGACCATTTGCTGGTAGCAGCTTTCACTGGAGGATTGGGTATTAAAGTCGCCAATAAAAATATAGTTGCGGGGACTTGTAACATGGTTATCTAGCCAGGTCATGGCGCCAGTCATTTCGGAGGCTCTTTGATTAGCGCTGCCCGAGCCTGATTGAAGATGTACGAGTATTACACCGACGAAAATAGTATCATGTGTAATAGAAAGCGATGGGCTTTTATAAAACAGACGGTGCAGGTTGATATCGCTGATATTGTTATCGGCTGAATAAATGGTGATGGTACTTATCCAGCCTAGTTTATTTTTATTGTAGTACAACAGGTTTTCCTTTTGATAGCCGGACACATTTGTAAAAGGAGTATGGCCGTAGCACCCATTACAAACCGAATCGAGCACTTTGTGAACAATGCTATCGGTACTAAATGATGTCGGACTGCCATCCATTTTTTCAAGGCCAAGGATATCAGGATTGTAATAATCAAGTACAGTTCGAAGCCACATAGCCTTTGCAGGAGCGGAGAGTGTAGGACAACCGGTGGTGGAGGGGAATCCGTAATTGTTCACGTTGTAGGTCATTACCCGTAATGTATCGTATGGCAGGATTTGTGCCTTTGTTATTTGCCAACAGATTAGTACGGGGGCTAAAAGAATAGGAAGTTTGGTCTTGAACATTTGGCGTAAAGAAAATTGTTTGAATATGATTTGATGGATTTTGCTAATATTAAATTTACGTTAACAGGTAATGGTTTAAATATTAGAGGTAACATTAGATTTGGTTGAACGAAACAGCATGGAACAGGAAATTACGGATGAAGGGGAGCAGGAGCAATTAGATCCGGTTAAACTTAAGAACGCCCGGATAACGGTGGTGGTTCTGAATATACTTTCAGTTATAGTAGGAGTGCTGGGTCTAATTAGCAAATTATCTCCTTCTTATGGATTTATCGTATTCCTGTTAGTGCCAACGGTGGCCGTTGCTGTTTATAGAAGAAATACCGATTACATTTTATTTACCAGCAGAAAATCGGAGAAGCGATACGGGATTTTCTTTACTATCATTTGGGCGTCGCTGTTGGTTTTCTTTGGTGGCACAAGTGGGTTTAAGCGGTTGAATGAGAATTCGCTCATTTTTCCGTCCATTCTTTTCGGAAGCATTTTTTCGATGTTTTTGGCTTATAAAAACCCTCATTTTATAAAGGAGGGAACTATTAATAAAATGAACCTGCTTTTTGGAATCGCAATATGCCTGGGCCTGGGTTATGGATTATCTGTTCTTTATAATTTATCGGGGCAGGTAGGTGAAATTCAATCCAGTAGGGCAGTAATTAGTTCCAAGTACATAGAGAAGACCCATAGCAGGAGCGGAACTTATTACCATGAGCGCTTTCGCTTACAAAACTGGCAGTTTGGTACCTTTTGTGATGATATCAGGGTGTCGAGGTCACTTTACGGAAAATGTGAGGTGTACGATACTTTGGCAATAGATATTTACACAGGCCGGTTAAACACCCAGTGGTACAAAATACGGTCGTATAAAAAGTATATGAACGCTGATGAGGGAAATCCATTTGGGTCTTATGGGAATGAAGATAGCCTGGCCCGGTATTGAGCAAAAGAGACAGTTTATTGGCTTTTGCCAGAGAAAAATGGATTCCGGGCAAGTGCTTTCAGAAAAAAACTTAAAATTGCCATGGCTCAACTAAACTTTGTGGTGTTTTGTACATCAGAATTATGTTGGCATCGTTATTGAGTTAAATGGAATAATATAAAACCCTATGAAAAAAATAATTTTGTTTGTTGCTATCGCTTCCTTGTTTTCATCGTGTAAGAATCTTATACCCTATACAGAATCAATGAAAACCCGTCATAGCTGGACGGACGACCAGGTAAAGGCAATTCAATTTTACACTTCGCACGATATTGTTCTTACCCGCGAATTGTCGCAGGGGAATACAGAAATCGTTGCTGGAAAAATTAAGATGGTTAATGGCCGTAAGGTGGATGAGATAATTATTCGTGCAGGTACACCTGGAGTGGTTTCGTCCATTCCGTCGAGCAGTAAAATGCTGGTAAGTTTTGAGGTGGGAGATGATCACTATTTAAGCTTTGGTGTTAACCCAAATGTAGGGGAGAAGTTTGTGCTTTTGGCTTCTGATTGGAGTAATGGGATGGGGAAGGTTCACTATGCCAATAACGAATACTATACTGACCAGGGCAGTAAGTTCGCTTATCTAATGGTTGACCTTAGGAAGATTGATAAGAGACAGATGACGGAACATGTGGCTAAGGGCAGGAAGATTAAATAATATACCGGTTCCGGCTGCCCTTTGTAAATAGCAGGGAATCTTTCCTTGCAAACTTTTATACTTTGTATATGGTATACCCCCAAATTGGGGGTATATTTTTGTATCACTATAAGAGTTAGGGTTTGATGACTTAGTGATATTTCCATCACCCTTCTTCTCCCAACTGCAAAATTATTCAGTCATAAAATATGACGCTAAATGCCTTTTGGCGATGTAAGAGAAAATACAAGTTGTCTCACTTTTTGTAACAATGGATCGCATCTTTGCAGTACTAAATCGAAAACATGAAAAGGCACTTGTTTATTATCCTGTTTACATTCAGCAGGGGTTTAAGTTTTGCGCAAGGCTTTAATTGGCAATGGACAGAAGGGGCCTGGGGCCCTACCGGCCAGGTGGACATTGAAGGATGGGCAGTTGCCACCGATAAAAATTACAATGTTTATGCAACCGGTTTTTTCGATGGACCATACTTAACTTTTGGAGATTCTATTGTGCATTCCTATAACAGCGGCATGAACAATTACCTCGTAAAATACTCAGACCAAGGCAGTGTACTTTGGGTAAAAAGTTCAGTTTACCCAGGCACGGTTCAAACGGCTGTTTTTGGTTTAGCAGTTGCCTGCGATGGAAATGGTAACGTATATAACGCCGGTGTTTACTATGGCG
>JAQBNQ010000264.1 GCA_028288545.1 Bacteroidota bacterium | reverse complement strand
AAATCACTTTCCGTTAATATTCCATCCAGTAAACGATGTACCAACACGTCAGGATAACGGCGTATCGGCGATGTAAAGTGAGTATAATACTCCATAGCCAAACCATAGTGGCCTATGTTGTTGGTAGTATACTCCGCCTTTGCCATACTGCGGATAGCCATTGTTTCTAAAACATTCTGTTCAGGTTTGCCTTCAACTTTCTTTAACAAGCTATTAAAGGTTGTAGCTGCCTCCCGCGGATCCTGGAAACTTATCTGGTATCCAAACCTGGCTGCAACAGCACTAAACATTTCCAGCTTTGCCGGATCCGGTTTATCGTGTACCCGGTAAACAAAAGCAGAAGTGGTCTTCTTATCTTTCTTTAGCCTGCTTCCAAATCTTGCCACTGTTTCGTTGGCCAAAAGCATAAAATCCTCCACCAATAAGTGAGCATCCTTCCTTATTTTCAAAACTACGCCCAATGGCTTTCCGGTTTCATCCAATTTAAATCTCACCTCGGCTTTTTCAAAAGCAATGGCGCCTTTTTTCATGCGCTTTGCCCGAAGATTCTTGGCCATCAGGTTTAATAGCTTTAATTCTTCAGCATGGTCTCCCTGGCCTGTTTCAAGCACTTCCTGTGCTTGTTCGTAACTGAACCTTCTATCGCTGTGTATGATCGTCTTAGCTATGGCAAAATGTTTCACGTTCAACTTCTCATCAATTTCAAAAATAGTAGAGAAGGTCAACTTGTCCTCGTTAGGGCGAAGCGAGCAAAGTACGTTTGATAGCTTTTCAGGCAGCATAGGGCAAACTCTATCCGGTAAGTACACGGATGTGGCCCTTTTCTCGGCCTCTTTATCCAGTTGCGAGCCTTCCCTCACATAATGCGACACATCGGCTATATGCACTCCCACTTCGTAATTACCACTTTCCAGTTTTCTAATCGAAATAGCATCATCAAAATCCTTTGCATCTTCAGGGTCAATGGTAAAGGTTAACACCTTGCGCATATCCACCCGCTTTGCAATTTCCGACTTCGGAACTTCATCGGTGTACTTATCCAATTCAGCATAAACATCTTTAGGGAAATCAATACTAAAGCCATTGCCAATTAGTATCATCTTCATATCCGTATCGGATGAATGCTTATCGCTCATCACCTCTACCACTTCACCCAATGGGTTGCGGCCGCCGGTGTTCCAGTCCATGATCCGCACTATAACGCGGTCTTTATGTTTGGCCCCGTTCAATGCATCTAAGGGAACAAACACATCTGTGCTCAGTCTCCTTTCATCCGCAATAAAAAATGCAAACTTTTCAAGTATGTCAATCCTACCCGTAAAACTATCCTGGGCACGTTTGATAATAGCAACAATCTCCCCCTCCGGCCTTTTGGTATGAGAGGTGATCCTGATCTTCACCTCATCGCCCGGCATGGCATTTTTAACGTACTTATTAGGGATATAAACGTCCTTGTCAATCCCTTCAACAGCCACAAACGCGGCTCCGCTTTTAGTAACATCAGCAGTACCAAAAAAGAATTTGGCATTACGTAAACTGGTTACCTGCGTTTTTTCCTTCAGTATCTTTATGATCCCTTTCTGTTGTATTTGAATCAGGCCCCGGCTTTCCAGGTCGTTCAGCGAAATGATAACTTCCTCCTGCGTAAATCTTTTTTCAAGTTTTGGAAACAACAATCTTAATGTTGCCTCTTTTCCCAAAGATTTTATGGCATTATACACCCTAAGAGTATTGTTCTCTTTATCCTTATTCTCTTTTTTATCTTTTGTATCTTTTCTTGTCTTACTCATGTTGTAAATTTAATAATACCGATTTGTTTATTTTTTAGTTTAACGCGGTATGTGCGTAACAAAAAAGGCTGCCTAAGGCAGCCTTTTGCTTTTTATTGATTTAATTTTATTTCGTTTAAAGGGGGTTGGCTACAATCAAATTTCTTTATGTCCGAACTACGGTTTTTGCCGTTACCAGGCAAATCAAGATCGCAGAAAGTTACATTGCCATTGTTGCGGAAACATATTTTCTGATCTTCTTTTAAGGTACCATCTGTGTTTTTATAAGCCGGGTTAATAGCACCATCAAAAATCATATCAGGTATTTTATCTCCAAAAATTCCGATAAACAGTTGCCCGAATTTTACGCTGTTATCGGGCGCTCCGGTACCACGGGTAACCTTATTATCATGTACTGTAATACCTCCGCAATAAGGATCATAAATCGAATCCTTAAATGGTTTTTGTAACGACAAATAACTTACCACCGATATTCCAATAGTGTTTTGACCTGAAAGTTCGTTGTTATAAATGTCGCATTGGTTAGTAGCCATAACGATCATACCTGTTCCGGCAGGTATTTCCGAAACGGTGGTTCCCTTTACACCAAAGTTGTGCGTGTTATTGTTAACCAGCTTATTGCTGAAAACACGGCAACGCATTCCGTTTTTCTTAGGCAGATCCGGCAGGTCAAATATTAAAATACCACCAGTGTTGTTGGTTGAAAGGTTTTCATACACATCTGCATCGGTAGAGTTCTCAATTTCAATACCCGCAACATTATCGTGCACATTGTTTTTTCTTACAATAATGTTTTTGCTTTGACCAACATAAACCCCGGCATCCGATGATCCAAACACTTCGCATTCTTCAATCAATACATTTGTACAGCCCACCGGGTAAGTACCGTAAGATCCGTTCTTAGGATCATGCAATGAACTCCAACCCACTTTCAATCTTCTAAAGGTTACGTTGTTGGCATCCTGTACTTTAATGCAATCTCCTTTTGCTTCCACCAAAGTAAAGTCTTCCATAGTTACCCCATCGGCAGTAATACGCAGCCCTTCAGCTCCATCCTTTTGTCCCTTAAACGATAGAATAGTTTTATCAATACCCTTTCCTTTAATGGTTACGTTCTTAACCCCGTCAAGTATTAAAGACCGGGTCAAAGTAAAAGTGCCTTCTGGCAGATCGATCACTTCGCCTTCCTTGGCATTAATAAATTTCTCCTGCAGTTGCTTTTCAAATGTAGCATCAACGCTTCCGGTTTTTGCGCTGTTATTACATGAAGTAAAAAATACAACCGCCGCCAGGGATAAGGAAAAAAGTTTTTTCATCAGGCTTATTTGTTTTTTAATATTAGGCAAATATAAATTTGGATTGTTAATTATCAGCAAAAAACGATTATTGGGGATTATAGACTCTTTGTGCCTTCTTCATCACATCTTCCTTTTTTAAACTAAGCGGCCTTAACTCCTGCCTGCTAAAAAGTTCCAT
>JAQBNQ010000465.1 GCA_028288545.1 Bacteroidota bacterium | reverse complement strand
CAACCGGGTGGACGAGCGAGTTAAGCAGGTCTAGTTTAGCTTTATTGTTAAATACTTTTTCGGCCAACAGGCTACGGTTTAAGCGGCCGTTTTCGTACACCTCCTCACCAAAATTCTTTTTAATAAGATCGATCAGAAAATGCTCATGCTGCATCAGGTACTTTGCCCGGTCGTCGGCATAGTAAATGGGAACGCCGAGCGCTTCGAACATTTTGCAAACGGTGGTTTTGCCGCTGCCAATTCCCCCGGTGATTCCAATTTTCAGCATCTGGTGATCTGAGCGTGGTTTTCTTTTCATCTGTGCACTTTGTTTCATAAGCGATTACAGATGGAACGCCTTTTACAGGTTAATAATAATGAATGAATTGGCATTTCATCCATATTAAAACGAAACGGCACTAAGTTATATTTTTCTTAGTGCCGTTTATATTTTAGATTTTTTAACCTTACTTGGTTGAAGTCTGCTCAGGTTTCTTGTCAGTAACCTCGGTGTAGGCTGCTTTTGTCATTTCCATGGAGATGGCTGATTTTTCAATCTTTATCTTTACGTTGTTGTCAACTTCAAGAAGGATGG
Source organism: Bacteroidota bacterium (assembly GCA_028288545.1). GTDB lineage: Bacteria > Bacteroidota > Bacteroidia > Chitinophagales > LD1 > Bog-950. The sequence continues at coordinate 3,326 of JAQBNQ010000465.1, read as the reverse complement.
TGTTGTCTTCGGTCTTTACAATTCGGCCGTGTATACCACCGCTGGTTACTATGCGGGTTCCTTTCTCAAGATTAGCCTGAAACTCCTTAGCCTGGTTAGCGGCTTTGGTTTGAGGACGGATAAAGAACAGCCAGAAAATTACCAGGAATGCACCCAGGAACAATAACATTATAGGATCGCCCATATTCGGTTTTAGTTTAAGTTGGTTTAATTATTTACTTCTTCGGCGCCTTTACAAATCCTACCAGGTATAACATCTCGTTTCGCTTAGGGGTGTTACAAACAAGCGTAACACTTTTTTGCTGAGCATCTGATTTACCGGATGAGTTAAAGGTGACTTTTATAGTTGCAATATCACCCGGCTTAACGGGGTCTTTAGGATATTCAGGAACTGTACATCCGCATGAGCCAAACGCCCGCGCAATGATCAGGTTCTTATCGCCAACATTCTTAATTCTGAAAGAATGTTCCACCTTATCGCCCTGGTTAATAGTATCGAACCTAAAGCTTACAGAATCGATGAACTCAAGCTTCGTGGTATCCTTCAATAGTTCCGCATCCAGTTTTATCTCGGGAGGAGTTTCGCCCTTTTTGCGGCATGAAAAAATACCCAGTGCAAGGAGTGCTAAAAGCGTAATTGCGAATATTTTCTTCATAATGGCGGCAAATATAATTTTTTTGATTTCGTAGTTAGAAAAGCAAATGCATTTTAACGCAAAGTTCGCAAAGCCTAAGGCAAAGAGCGCAAAGAAGTATTTCGCACGGAGACAAAAGGCAGAGAATACATAATGCAGAGAATAAAAATGAAATACAAGAATTAATTCTTAACCTCTTTGCATTCTCGGCTGTCCACTCTGTGCGAAAAAATTATTTACTCTAACAATCCACGTCCAAACTTCTTTATTTCTCCTTTCTCGATCAATTCGTTTTTTACTTTATCCAAAACTCCGTTAACAAAATCTTTGCTTTTTGGGGTGCTGTACAGTTTTGATATATCGATATACTCGTTAATAGAAACTTTGACGGGTATGGTAGGGAAATATTTTAATTCGCAAACGGCCAGCTTCAATAATATAAGATCGAGAACAGCCACACGGTCCATTTCCCAGTTTTTTAGTTTGGGTTCTATAATGGCAACCAATTCGTCGTTTTGATGAATGGTTTTAGCCAGCAGGTCCAGCGCAAACTTTTTTTCGTCCTCCCAAATTTCCAGGTTCTGAATAAAAGAAGTGGTCTTGTCAGGGCTAAAGGCCTCTACGTATTTGCCCATAATGTGCAGCAATAGCGAGTTATCATCTTCGTAATTGATAAAGAGCTCTTCTAAATGGTGCTCCATATCTTTATTGGACTGAAAACTTTTTTTGAGGATGTAGGTGATTATCTCCTTGTCCTGCTCGAGCGTTGGCTTTTCAATAGCGCAATAATCCTTGTACTTCTGCCGCCCGCAAAGTTCCACATACAAGCTCTTCACAACATCTTCGTTAATGTAATTTTTGATGCCTTCGCTTTTTACATACGAATTGAACTCCGTATCATTTAGCAGAAAGGTTACAATGGCATTGGCTGCAATACTAGTACTGGCATTTTCGTCTTCCTTGGTTTTAATATACCGGGCAAGGCGTTTTGCTTTGTCAACCATGCTGTACTGGCAAACGTCTATCAGATACAAAACGTTGGTAAGGTAAAGCGATAATGACTTTTGTATTTGTCCTTTCAAATGCCCTTCTAGTTTTACCAAAGGCACATCGTGATCCGTTTCCCATGCATATAAGGTCTGCATTACTTTAATTCTCAAATTCCTCCGTCCTAGCATGGTAAATTTTTATTGCGGGTCTAAATTGTATTGTCTTGCTTCTAATATCTTGAATCTAATTTCTATTGCTTCATTCTCTGTTGCTCAATTCTATCCACAGCAATTTTAATGGCTGCTTCCTGGGTAGGTATTTTTTCGGCCTTCGCTTTTTTAAATATTTCGAGGGTACGGGGATATATCTTTTCAATCAGTTCCATCGTTTCTGCCTCGCCTAAGGAATGTACCTCGCGGTAGCAATTTATAACACCGGCAGCGTTTATTAAAAAATCAGGGGCGTATAAAATGCCTCTGTCGCTAAGCATGTGTCCGTGCACATTTTCATCAGCCAGTTGATTGTTGGCGGCACCGGCAATGACGGAGCATTTTAATCTTGGTATAGTATCGCTGTTAACGGTAGCGCCCATGGCACATGGCGCATAAACGTCAACATCAAGGTCGTAAATTTCATTGGGTTCAACCACGGTTGCATTAAAGGCTTTGCTCGCCTCTGCCAAATTGCTAGCGTTAAGGTCGGTAATAAAAACTTTAGCTCCGGCTTCAGTTAAATGTTTTACCAATGTGTAGCCAACATGGCCCACGCCCTGCACGGCCACTTTTTTGCCTTGCAGGTTATCGCTTCCGGTTGCTTCTTTAACGCTTGCTTTTAAACCCAGGAAAACTCCATAAGCCGTATAAGGCGAAGGATCGCCCATGCCACCTGCCGAGATCGGTTTGCCGGTAACGTATTTCGTTTCCTGCATTACAATGCCCATTACATCTGTGCTGGTGCCTACGTCCTCGGCGGTGATGTATTTTCCATTCAGGCTATCAACAAATTTTCCGAAACGGCGCCAAAATGCTTCGTCATGCTTTATCTTATGGTTGCCGATAATTACGGCCTTTCCTCCCCCTAAATTAATACCGCTAATGGACGACTTAAAGGTCATTCCGCGCGAAAGGCGGAGTACATCCCAAAGGGCGTCGCTTTCGTTGGCATATTCCCAAATCCTGCAACCTCCTAATGAAGGACCAAGCACCGTATTGTGCACAGCAATTATTCCTTTAAGCCCGGTAGGTTTGTCGTAAAAGAACATCACCTGCTCGTGCTCCATCGGTTCCATCATTTCAAACACTTTCGCCTCGCGCTTCTCAACTGACCTCATTACATTGTTTTCAACAGACATAAAACGTTTTTTGATTACTTTAGCCACTCGTTTTGAGCGGGGCAAAGGTAGAAGGATAATTGGGAATTGGGAATGCGGAATGCCGAATTAAGAACCCCAAACAGGAATTAATACTTCCGAATTCCGAATTCTAACTTCCGCATTAATATTGAAGTGAACCTTTTGTTAAATTGATTGTTTTAGACCCTTAATTGTGAAGCACCTAGCCTACCTGAATAAATACTTTATTAAGTACAAATGGCGGATTCTTGCGGGAATTCTGTTTGTAATTTGCGCCAACGCACTTAACGCCTATACTCCAATTATTACCGGAAATGCAGTCGACCTTATAGCCAAAAACCTGGGAACGG
>JAQBNQ010000450.1 GCA_028288545.1 Bacteroidota bacterium | reverse complement strand
AGGCAAACTTTATGAACACAGATGCAACTTCGGCTGCGCAGTTTGAGCAACAGGGTTATGACAATTTAAAAAACGGCAAATACGAAGATGCTTATAAGGATTTTATTGCAGCAAATAACAGTTCGTTCAATTTTAACGGGGTCTACAAAATTGCCCAATCTTTAGCCGATCTAAAAAAGCAAACCGGTAGTTGGGAAATTCCCGCAGAAAAGGTTAAAACTTCTCTTACTTTCCTGTTAAACAGCAATGCTATTGACCTTAAATACAAAAACCTTTTTTAAAAACATCCTGCTTAAATATTGTAAACCCGCTTCTGCATAAAACAGGGCGGGTTTTCGTTTAAAATCGTTCAATTAACATATCTGTGATACGAAGGATGAGGTTGATCTACAAAGTGCCCAAATAGTATACTTTCACGACCGCAAATATTAATCTGTTTATGATAAAGAAATCCCTGTTCATTGCACTAGCTGTATTTACTTTTCAATTTACAAAAGCAAATACCGTTAACGAAGCTACCGCCAAAACAATTGCGATAAACTTTTTTAAGGCAAATGTGCCGCAAGGCCATGCGGCTTTTACAGCAACCCTTGGTTTTACTCAAACAGAGGATGGCATTGTAGATTTTTACATTTATAACATTAGCCCAAAGGGTTTTGTAATTGTAGCTGCAGATGATAATATCATCCCGGTTCTGGCCTATTCAACCGAATCGGATTTTGCGCCGGGCTTTGAACAAACCGGGGTGGCTGATTGGGTACTTAGCGCTTCAGCTAATATTCATTACACTATAGTTAATCATATCACCGCAAATCCAATTGTGCCTCAATTGTGGCAGTCGTATTTAAACGGGCAAAATCCCAATACTAATAAGTCGGCCGTTATTGGCCCCTTATTAAAAACTACCTGGAATCAGGCTCCTTATTATAATTCCCTATGCCCGGTAGATGCTTCTACTTCAACACGCGCAGTAACCGGTTGCGTGGCCACAACTATGGCGCAGATAATGAAATACTGGTCATATCCTCCGCAAGGCACCGGTTCATATTCTTATAACGACTCGCCGCCTCAATACACCAATAGTTATGGAACGCAATCTGCCAACTTTGGCGCAAAAAGCTATAATTGGGCCGCTATGCCTAACGCGGTTTCCAGCAATACTTCACCGGTTGATACGCTCATGTATCACTGCGGCGTTGCAGTGGCTATGGATTACGGAACCGATGCACAGGGTGGCAGCGGTGCCTTTGTTTTGCAGTCCGAAACCGGTAATGGCAATCCATGCGCTCAATACGCTTTTGCTAACTATTTTAAATACAATCCCAACACTATGCAGGGGGTTAGGCAATCATCATACAGCGCTGCAGATTGGTTGAACCTGATGAAGAACGAATTGAACAACGGCCGCGTTATTGAATACGAAGGCGCCGACCCAACATATGGTGGACACACCTGGGTTTGCGATGGCTACGACAACAATAATTTACTGCACATGAACTGGGGTTGGGGTGGTGCATCAAACGGATATTTTGCACCGGGTAATTTAAATGCCGGTGGATATAACTTCAGCCAAAACGATGCTGCTTTAATTGGTATTCAACCCATCTATCCTTTTACTGCATCCATCTCTTCTACAAACACAACACTTTGCAGCGGCGGTACTGCCACACTTATTGCCAATGGCCCTGTTGGTGCTACTTATACCTGGACACCCAACACTCTGCTTAACTGTGATACCTGCGCTGTTACAGATGCCGCGGTTAATAGTACAACCTTATATACGGTTACAATTGATAGCGCGGGCGTAAAGGTGCAGTTATCATTGGCCATAGTTATTGCACAGCCTGTTTCAGCCAATTTTGTTGCGCAAACGGCTACCACCTGTACTCTTCCGCAAAAAGTTTCGTTTGCCAATACAAGCAGTAATGGCACCAGTTACTTATGGGATTTTGGAGACGGCACCACCGACACCTCTTCAAGCCCTGTTCACCAATTTAATACTTACGGCAATTTCAACGTTATGCTGTCCGCCTCTAACGATTGCTTCGCAGATACTATAGTCGAATTACAGGCAGCCAATATAATTGACAAAGCTCCTTTCTCGGCCGATCAGAATATTTGCTCAGGCCAAACGGTTACAATTAACTCCACCGATAACTTTGGAACCATGAATTGGTATGACGCACCAAATGGCGGAACGCTTTTAACTACCGGCGGCAGCTATACCACACCAGCCTTAAACTCAACAACTGTTTATTATATAGATGCTACTATTACACAAGCCGCAACACAAGCCGGCCCCCTTGATAGTACCATTGGCATGGGCAATTATTATACCCGCACTACCCAGCGCGGAATGATATTTAACAGTACAGCACCGCAAACACTTGTATCGGTAGATATTTTTTCGGATAGCGCAGGTAGTCGGACTATAACTTTAATGGATTCATCGGGTGCAACTATTAATAGCACTACGGTTTCGCTTACCAAGGGCAAACAAACGGTGCCTTTAAATTTTATATTGCCCGTTGGTAACCGCATGAAACTTGTTACCGGTGGATTTAGTTTTCTGTTCCGCAGCACAACCGGTGCTTCATACCCGTATATTTCTAACGATGGAAACCTGGTTATAACCGGTAATACCTCTAACAGCGCAACCGGATATTATTATTTCTATAACTGGCAAATTCAACCTTCGGTTTGTGTTACTGCCCGAACCGCAGTTCCTGTTTTTGTGCTGAATACAGGTGGAGGCTCCTTTGCCGCCAGTGGAAACTATAACCAGGTAAATTTCTTACCTGCCGATACCAATGCAACTTCGTATAGCTGGAACTTTGGTGATGGTAATACATCAACCGAAATGGCGCCCGCACATTCCTATACTGCCGATGGCAACTATACCGTGCAACTGGTTATTTCAAACGGAACCTGTGCCGATACAATTAACCGGACAATAAATACAGCAACACTAGGAGTTAATGATGTATCGTCTTTACAAAGCCTTAGCATATATCCTAACCCTGCAAAAGATATTTTGATATTAAGTGTTTCGCAAAGCCGGTCAATAGATAATTGCTTAGTAACTATTACCAATATGGTGGGTCAGCAAATAACGAAGCAAATAATTGATTTGAATGCAGGTGCAAATACCTTCCATTACAGCATTGCTGATTTGTCTGCAGGTGTTTACCTGCTTAGCTTACAAAGCGGAACCGAAGTGGTAACCCGCAGGTTTGTAAAGGAATAATTATTGGGCCGTCGTTCTGTTCGCTCTATGCCTTCTCATTATCCTGGTCAGGGTCTTTGATTATTGTCGGTGGAAGGGATATTACAAAAATACTTCCGGCGGGCTTGTTGTCTTCAATGCGTATAACACCTCCCATGCTATCAACAATCTTTTTTGCAATGGTTAAGCCTATGCCCGAACCCGACGAATCTTTAGTCACGTCAATTCGCTGAAATATTTCAAATACCTTGGTACGGTATTGTTCAGCAATGCCTATGCCATTATCTGCCACCGAAATTTCAAACGAGTTTTTCCTTATCGCGCATTTTATTTTTATTACCGGTTGAAAGCTGGTGTTATATTTAATACCGTTGGCTATAAGGTTTTGCAGCAGCAACAATATTTGCGTTCTGTCGGCCATTAATTCGGGCAAATGCTCAGGCACTATAATAAGCGCATTTCGTCCCTTTATCAAAGTATCAAGGTTCAATGCTATTTCATTAAAAATGTTACGTAGTTTAATATTTGCAATGCGCGGATTGCTATCCACTTTTGCCAATCGCAACAGATCAATGATAAGGTGGTCCATTCGCTTGGCACCATTAATGGCAAAGCCAATAAACTCTTTCTGTTCGTCAGTAATGCTGCCGCCCAAACTCCTTTTTAATAGGTCCATGTACGAATTCACCATGCGCAAAGGCTCCCGCAGGTCATGCGATGCCACGTGGGCAAATTGTTTCAATTCATTATTCGAAACCTCAAGTTTCCTTACGTAAACCTGTATCTCTTCATTTTTCGTCTTTAGCAATAATGTTTCCTTGTCCCTTTGCTCGGTTTCAAATTCTTTTCGGGCCCTTGTTACAGCTCTCTCTCTTTCTATATTGAAGAAATATTTCAGGCTGTCGTTGTGTTTGTGCAGGTATTCCCAGGCTTTTTCAAAGTCTCCTATTTTGCTGAAAAGACCCCCCAGGGTCTTATAAATTTCTGAAAGATCTTTCTTGTTCTCCAGCTTATGGAATAGTTCCTCTGCTGCTATTAACTCGTCAATACCTTCTTTACATCTGCCAATGGCAAACAAGGTTTCACCAAGTATTAATTTGGTTTTGGCGGTTTCGTAAACCATGTGGTTATCGCCAAAGTAAGTCAGCGAGTCGTTAAGAAAACTTAAGGCTTCAGTAGGTTTATCAATGCGCAAATGCAAAATGCAAAGATTTGCTTTTGATAGTGCGATGCTGTAAGGGTCGTTTAATTGCTGGTCGATCTCCAATGCTTTAAAAAGGTATTCGATAGCTCCTGCAAATTCTTCACGGTTTTCCAAAACACCGGCGTAGGCGATATAGCTTTTCGATAGCTTCCAGCCATTACCCAGTTCTTTATAAATGTCTATGGCCTTCAATAAATATTGCTCGGCTGTCGAATTTTGTTCTGCTATCAGCAGCAACGAAACGTTGTAATAAAATGAACCGGCAAATCCCTTTTCGCGGCTATTCAATTCTTCCCGCGTTTCTAATAATTTAAGTCCCTTCAAATAATTGTCGTAAGCTGAAAATACATCTCCCTGCAGTTGGTACGAGTTGCCCAGGGCCATATATATTTTATACACTACCCCGCTTATATCTTCTTCATCTACATCCTTTAACGCTTTATTGCATAATTCAATGGATTGATCATAATCATTGGCAACCAGGCAGTAATAAAACGCAAGTATATAATTGGCGTAAGCAATATGCCTCGGGTTGTTTGTCTGCAAGGCCAGTGACATAGCTCTTTGCACTAATGCCAGCGACTCCGGTTTTCTTCTTTCTACCAATTGTTCGGCTTCAAGGATGATTTTATCCAGATCAAGTTCCTCGTCTATCAGAATACTCATACAAATGATTATGATTGTTTAGTAATTAAGTTACCTGGTTTGTTTAATTGATGCTAACAGCAGTTTCCAGCCAATCCACGCCGTTCCATATAAATGATATGGTGCTGCCGTCCGTTAAACTGGCGCTACTGTTATTTGTCATTCTCATATTGGTGGAACTATTCGGTACAAAATACACGCCACTACCACCACTGCTTCCATATTTATTAACCACTATCATCAACAGTTGGCCCACCACTAAGCCATTACTAAGTGTACAGGCAACGTGCGAAGGGGAGTTGCTGGAATTAATAATAACGAGGCTATGGTTGCCCACGTTAATTGTAAAGTTCGATGCCACATAAATGGTAGTGTCCCTTAACGATATGGCTCCGCTAACATCCAGTGCTGTTAGTGGCGTAACAAGGCCAATACCTAAATTGCCGGCAACCGAAACCTTTCCGGCACCTAACCTTAATCCTTCGGTATTGTTGCGTTTTAAAATCAGGTCTGTGGCATCTGCTGTTCCTAAATAACCGTTAATAGAACCCATGCCCGCATTACCGGTGGTCATCCAGGCTCCTTTAGAAGAGTTGAGCGCCGTTAAACCATTAGCGGTATTAACTACAGTTCTACCGGTACTGTCAAAACTTACGGCGCCAACACCGTTACCCGAAATAAGCGAATAAGGCTGACTGATAAGCTGGGCATTACCCATGTTTATAAAGTTGGTGCCTCCGGTTACGTCCATTTCCACCTGGAAATAAATGTTGCCGCCCGTCCACGGGACGTTGTTGAAATTACCGGTTATAATAGTGCCGCCGCCTACCACCACTGTAAAGATACCTGCGGGCGAAGTAAGAGCGCTGTCGGTTTCGCTATAAACCACTATGCCCGTTGGGGAGCCACTATGTAGCGTTGCCCGCATATTTATCATAGTGTTACCAATAGGAGTACCCACCGAATCGGTTACCTGGGTTGTATAGTTAAATCTTTGAGGAATAGCTGTTACCTGTGCCTTTAAGCCGCTAAAGCAGCTTAATGCCAGCACTAATATTGTAAAGCATCTTTTTTGAAGGCCCGGTAGACCGGAAATGCTGCGGAGTTGTAGAGGATGTAGTTTTTTCATAACCTGAGGTTTAAATTGTTGGCATTAAAGTGTTAATGGTTTACCTGGATTTTTTGCGACATCATCTGCACTTTTTCGCCTTTGGCGGACATAAAACTCAAGCTTAAAAAATAGATACCACTTGGATAGCTGGAAACATTGATCTCTTGTGTTGTTTCGGAGTTAACGGCCTGTAGCGGCAATTCCGAAATTTTTTGGCCGATGTAATTGTACACTGCCAGTTGGCCGTTACCTGCGCCGGGTAATTGCAAACGCACCCAAAGTTCATCTGCTGCCGGATTCGGGTATACTGTCAGTGAACCCAAGGTTGCAGGAGGTAAAACAGCCTGTGCCTGTGTATTGCCCGGCACTTTTACAGCCATAGGGTAGCAGTTCAACTTTGCGTTACCTGTGCCCTTACCAGCCGGCACTATCGACATAATGGCCGGCGAGGCCATAAATTGGCTATAGCCACTAAACCATGTAGTTGTTATAAGGAGGAGACAGATAAATTTGGTCATACACGGTTGGTTTTGCTAACAATATATGTTGGGCACCCGCGCTTGTCAAGGTTATACAACTTTAACCTTGTAAAAAGGAAGGGACGATATCGCCAAAACTGCTATCCCCGGGTTTAAATAGTGAAAAAATATTAACTTTATTGTGAATACTGAAAATGAAGACATTTCTAAAACTATTTCTACTCTGCCTTCCATTCATTTCAAGTGCCCAAAATTGGGAATTGTTTAACTCGCGCGACCGGTACAATTACAGCGCTTACGCCCCGGACATAAGTCATGTTCTTTTTGCCGACTCCTTTACTGTATCAGGCACCGATACCATTTATTATCCCAACAGGATAGTTTATCCATCCAATAGTTCGTCCATCGCTGATACTGCTTTTATTGATGAACCCCGGTTTTTGCTAAAGAAGATGATACGTTCTTCCAACGGGCAATATACCTTCATCAATCCCGATACCCTTCACGGAATATATAATTGGTCCCTCCCCGATACTTTTGTAATTCACGCTAATGCTGGTGTGGGCGATAGCTGGCTTTTCGACACCGTCCAAAATGTAACTGCTACCGTTGTTGCCGCTGGTTTATCCAATGTGTTTGGAATACCGGATTCGGTGAAAATAATATTACTGGACCCTCCAATTTTTACGATACTATCGTCCTCAGCAAATCTTTTGGCATTTTAAATTTTGAGGAGAATATTTTGCTGGGTATTCCAACCCGTGGTATTGGCGATAGTCTTATCGGCTTCAGGCAGGTGTTTAATATGAATGTGGGGGACATATTGATGTATGAAATAAATTATACTGCCGAAGCCATAGATGATTTTACTTCCCATATCAAATACACCATCCTCAACAAACAAAATTTTGCCGACTCTGTAACTTACAGCCTACAGGAAATTATCGCCAGCCATGGCGGTGCTGTCGCGCCAATTTCTATTATTGATACGGTTGTATGGACTTTTAAGGACTCCGTAATGCATGTGGCCAATGCCTATCCGGGCCAGTTCTTTCCCTCTATATATTATCCCATCGATCCTATTTCCCGCTCGTTCACTCCCATCGCACCATCCAATAACTCATCCTATACCTCCGGAATGACCTATGCTACTTACTTTTCTCACCCCACCTTTCCTTTAAAATGTAAGCAAATAGGGGCTTCTCCGCCCAACGTTCGTTATGCCTTGTACGATAGCATCGTAAACGGTAATGAATTGATCTACAGTTCCAGCCCCTGGTTTGTGGGACCGGCGTATAATTGTACATTTTGTGAGGGCGTGGGTGAGGCGAGCGTCCATTTTGACAATGGCCCCTTTACGTTTGATCCATTTACTTTTTCGAGGCAATTGATAGGGTACATAAAAAACAACATCCAACAAGGCGATGTATGGACCGATAGCGTCTTACTGATATTTTTGAATACAGACCAGGTTAACCGCAATCCGGCAGCATCAATCTTCTCCAACCCCGTCAGCAATAATGTTTTTGTCAGCCTTCCGGGAACTTCGTGCAATTCAACTTCCCTATTTACCCTTTATGATCTTACCGGAAGAAAAGTGCTGGAGCAGCATTTATC
>JAQBNQ010000442.1 GCA_028288545.1 Bacteroidota bacterium | reverse complement strand
TTAACAAAAATGTTTGTACTGAATATTCAATCATACTGGACAGCACAACTGCCGTTAAGCGCAGAGATGAACTAAACGCCGACAAGCAATTGCACTACGACGATAAAAAGAATGAGTGGATAAACGATAGCAAAAACCTGGTGTGGACACTTACCAAAAACGAAGAGGAATACCTGCTTAGTTGCAAAAAGTTATGATCTGGCCGCCGGTGCAGGTTTGGCTGCGCCCTTGGCCGGACTTACCTCAACAGTTCGGTTCTCAGCCACCGGTTCATCGTCAACTTCAATATCAAACTGCTTTGCAAGTTCTCGGATAGTACTGTGTGGGCCGTGTTTTGCGCCGTCGCGTAAAAGCGTGTTTAGTTTGGCAACATATTGTTTGCTGCCGGTTTCCAGCCACTGCGATACATAATAGTAGGCATGTATCTTACTATCGTTGCCTTCAAATATTGGTTTGCCCTTAATTATTTTATTGTAGCGCTTATAGGTTTGGGCGCATTTTTCATAATCCTTCATCGAAAAATAACCTATCATAAGGCATAGGTAAATACTATCGGTGGCGGCCTTCAGGTTTATCTGTTGGTATATTATCAGCAACGATTCTATTTCATTAACGCCCTTTTTAATGCTATCTCCACCTCTAAAAATCAACAGGGCGCCATGTAACATTCTAAGGCTGCGCATCTCGTACTCGTAATACTTCTTACTGATATCAGACCCCAGCATTTCTTCCGATTCCTGTAGCAACGAGTTCAGTATTTTCGAATCATTGTCTGTTATCACCTGGTTGTAATCGCTGCGGTGCAACTGGTAATGATAAGTGGTCATTAAACGCGAAACCTGGATAGCTATCAGGTGCATCTGTCCGAAATTGAGATAGTTTTTCCAGAATTTGATACTGCTGTAATAGCGCGACAGGTCATCAAAATTCTTCTGTCCTTCTTTCGAGTTAAAATCTATGTAAGCCGAATTAAGTCGTAAAAATCCGAAGTTACCTTTCAGATCCGTCATAAACGGAAAGGCCAGGTAATCGTAATTGTTCATCTCCCGTTCTAAAGCTTTAATAGCCTCAACGTTTACCGGCAGCGTAATAGACTCGGCATTGTAATTATATATGGCCGATATACAGGCATATTGACTGAATATCCTGATCATAGCAGAAGAATGATTCAGGTAAGGCTGGTAGTAGGCTTTAAAGTTGTCCAAACCGTTTTCGGTGTTTATCACATCGTCCACATGAAAAGCCTTGCGCATATACGACTGCAACAGAAAAAGTAATCTTTCATTTTCAATAGCATTTTCAAGGGCCGTATTAAACCTTACACCTGTGGGTATATCCTTTACCAAAAAAGCCTGTTGCCCTAAAAATTTAAGCGCGGATATCTGCCCCTGAAAATCCTCTATCCGCTCCGCTATATCCAGCATCGATTCTGCCAACAGGTTGGCATCCTCACGCTTTCCTTCGTTTACAAACCTTTGCAGCTTGGAGGTATTGTAATGTAAGTACGACGGGAAATTTTGCGCCAACACCGACGAAAGCTTAAAAGTGTAAGACGAAAGCTGGTTAAAATTTTGCCGGTGCGATTTATCTGCCCCGCCATACACCTTTTTACAAAGTTCCTCCGGTGTGTCAAATTCGGGCAGTTTGTCTTTTATATTCTGCGTTAGCTTAAGTGGTAACAGGGCATTCGTCGACGACAAATACCTGACGAATTCATGGTAATGAAAATCGCTGAGCAGGTATATGAATTTCTGAATAGTGAGTAAACTGGAAGACTTGATCATTCCCTAATAAACTTGTGTTTTACGACAACCGTCCAAATCAAATATAGCTAATTGCTTTTACTTCTTAACAAGATAACAGCCTCTTTGTCAAAAGAATACCCCATATGTTAAAAGGCCGGAGTAGTCATCACGTGTACACGTCCATTAGATATCCGCTTGAGCGATAGCTAAAAGCAGGTTCTACCAGAATTTTGTCCCCCCTAATTTATTCAACTGAAGCTTGAACAACTCCTTACCCCCCGATACTCCCCTTTGCTCGTATTTTCCATGTAATTTGCGCTAATAGCTGAAAGGCAAAAATAATTGTAAAGGCGGATTGTAAGTGATAAACTTGCTTTATATCCGGGTTATTTATCAAGAAGTTTCTGCCAATCGGAAAGTGATATAATTCTTATTTTATTCACTTGCTTCATGTTTAGAAGAGGATGGTCGCCACTTACGATATAATGTGCCTTAGCGGTGTATGCTAAATCAAACAAATAGTTGTCCTTCACATCAGGGGCCCTGTCAAACCGGAGATCAATAGTTACCTCCTTACTCACATCCTTAATGAAGTTTATATAGGCAGAGACGGGATTAGTAAGATTCTTTTTTATTCTGTTGCGGCCCAATACGTCCTTTAACTCGGCAAACAACTCAGGACAAGTTATGATATCTACATTTTCATCTTTACTCCATTCCACTAATTTATCTAACCGACGGTTAAGAATGAGCGAAATAAAAATGTTTGAATCCAATACTACCCTGTCGGTTTTCATGCGCTCTTGCGTTTCCGGCGAACATCATTCACCACGTCGCATATTTCCTGCATCGAAACTGTGTTTTTCTTGACCGACTTATTCAGTCGCTTTGCCCTATCCATAAGTGATTTTCGCTCCAAAGCACTCAAAAGTTTCTTTTGGTCGCGTTCAGGCAAGGCCTCAACATAATCCTTGATTTTTGCGGCAGTATTGGTGGTAAAATCCATAAAATAAAGATAAGGAAAACAACTCAAAAGCCAAAGATGCTACACCACCTTCTTCCCTACCGCCTCCGCAACCTTCTTTAAACTCTGGTATAAATCCCTGAACTGCTCAAAGTTCAATTGTTGCTCGGCATCGCTTTGGGCTACTTTGGGATTAGGATGTGTTTCTATCAGCAACCCGTCAACACCCATGGCCATACAGGCACGGGCTAAGTCAGGCACTCCATAAGCATAACCTATAGCATGGCTGGGGTCAAGTATCACCGGTAGATTAGTGTATTCCTTTAACCAGGCCGCGCCGCAGAGGTCCAGCGTAAAGCGGGTTTTGGTTTCAAAGGTTCTTATGCCGCGTTCGCACAACATTACATTGGGGTTGCCGCCGCTTAAAATAAATTCGGCGCTTTGCACAAATTCCTGCAGGGTGGTTCCAAAACCGCGCTTCAATAAAACAGGTTTATTGGTTTTGCCGCACTTGCGCAATATGCCGTGGTCGTACATACTTTTTGCGCCTATCTGTATAATATCCGCGTATTCGATGATCTCATCTACATGAGTGCTGTCGCGCACCTCAGTAATAATTTTCAATCCGTACTTGCTGCGCATTTTATCCAGCAACTTCAAACCTGCCAATCCCATACCCTGGAAAGTATATGGCGAGGTACGTGGCTTGTAAGCACCGGCACGAAACACCTTTACCCCCAACTCCACACATAGCTTTGCCGAGGCCTCAATCTGCTCCTCCGACTCCACACTACAAGGCCCCGTAATAACCACCGAATTGTTGCTGCTGCCACCAATCACCAACTCGCCGATATTTACCTGGCGTTTGCTTTTCATATACTGCTTACTGGCCAGTTGAATATCCGTATCGGTTACAAAAAATTCGTGGGTGGCATCTTTTAAAGCTCCCTGGGGTTCTTTTACCTTGGCCGATGTAACCAGTATCATTCTTTCAGATTCAAGCAGGGCGGCTTCGTACTTTTCGGCCAACATTTCTGCTTCCTCTCTCGAGGTATCTTTATTTAAGTGAACTATCATTATACACGTGTTAGATGATTAAGCAATAAGGCACCTTTCAAACTGTTTTCGGAATCAACTACAGGCAAAAATAGGATAATGAAGTTCAAATTGTTTAACAATTGAAGCATATCGGTAAGCGTTTGGTTTTCGTCAATTACAATGGGCTTTGCGTTTACCATTTTCAAAACATCGGCACCGTTCAAATCATCCAGGTGGCTGATAAACCCTCTCCGTACATCTGCATTACTGATAACACCATGCAGTTTTTCGCCTTCCGTTACAAAAACAAACCCAAGCCCAAATTGTTCCATCGTTTGCAGGGCATTTTTTAAAGTCAACTCCTTCCGCGCTATCACCGGAAGGTATTTTGTCATCGTCATAAAATCTGCCACCTTAAAATCATTATCGCCCCCATGGTTATTCGGGGCCTTGTGCAGGTTCAGCATTCCGGCACCTAAATACTCGCGGTTTAACAGGTAGTTGCCCGATACAATAGAGTTAACCCCCAGCAAACGCAAAATAAAAGCAATGCGGTCGTTAACGCCCCCATCTACCTGTATCTTCTTTTTAGGGAACAATTGTTTAAAGTCAATAATGCGCTGAAAATTGGCCTTATTGAAAGGCTTACCGCTTTGTCCCGGCGCCGAGGCCATAAACAAAACAAAATCGTATCCCTCAATCCATCTGCTGATAAGCTCAAGCGCATCGCTGGCAATAAAGGCCAACCCCCATTGGGTAACACCGCCTTTTGGTAACTCAGGCAAAGAAACCTTTTCGCCGTACTGAATGCTCACATATTCCACCTTATGCTTTGCAATCAGCGGAAAGAATTTGGCGGGTTCATCATTTATAATGTGCAGGTCAATAGCAGTGTTGCTAATGGCTCTTATACGCGCTATATCTTCAAAAACAGCCTCATCAAAGCAATCAATATGGAACATATCAATTCCATGCGCATCCAACTCGCGGACCAGGGCCTCGAGGCCTTTTTCCTTGTTACTATAAATAGAGGCCGAAATTCTCATGTTGTGGGCGGCAAATTTAAGAGATTAACTCAGAATGAATTTGTACCCCCTAAAAACCACCTCACCCGTCAAGCGGTTTTTACCCCTCCGAGCCGGTCATGGTAGTCATCCGGGCGGGCTTGACGCGGTTTTTCCGGAAAGATTATTAGAACCGGTCTTCCTCCAAAACCAGCAAACAGGTTAGTCCCGGATAGCTATCCGCAGCTAAGGTTTGGGGAAACCCAAAATATATTAACTTTAATAAATAGAACGGCCCATTGAAAACAAAGTTTTACTCCTTCCTTATAAGTATTCTTATTTCCGCAGCTTTTGTTTTACCTGTGCAAAAGGTACAGGCTCAAATGGTATTGATCACGGATAGAAATTTTGTAATCTGGTTAAATACTTATGGGTTTGCTTCGTGTATGACCGGGAAAATGATGGATACAACATGTGCTGC
>JAQBNQ010000426.1 GCA_028288545.1 Bacteroidota bacterium | reverse complement strand
GAGTTGATTTTGTACACCTGCTCAACGGTATGTTTGCCATTGCTGTTTATGATAAACAAGATAAAGTACTTTATCTTTTTCGCGATCGCTTAGGGGTAAAGCCGCTTTATTATTTCAGCCAGGAAGGTAATTTTGCCTTTGGTTCCGAAATAAAATCACTCATGCAGTCGGGCACAGTGAAGAATGCCGTTAAAGTGTTTAAGCCATCTATTTATACTTTTTTATACTCTGGTTATATTCCTGAGCCTTTTACTATTTACGATCGCATAAAACGCTTACCCGCCGGTAGCTATGGTATTTTAAAACAGGGCAAACTTGACATTAAGAGTTATTGGAAGCCAGAGGAGAAGATTAAGCCAGTCGTTCAAAACGATTTTAAAGCTGCGAAGACGGAATTAAAGAAGTTGCTTACATCTTCCGTGCAATACCGGATGATAAGCGATGTACCCTTCGGCACTTTTTTAAGCGGCGGAATAGATTCGAGTGCGGTTACAGCTATTGCACAGAGCGTTTCAAAAGTTCCGGTAAAAACTTTCTCCATCGGATTTAAAGAAGCAAAATATAACGAGGCAGAATACGCCCGCAAGGTAGCTGCCCATCTTGGCACGGAACACCATGAATTTACAGTGACCGAAAACGATGCACTGGAATTGATTGACAGGGTAATGACCGCCTACGACGAACCTTATGCCGATTCGTCGGCCATCCCAACTATGCTGGTTTCAAAATTGGCCCGCAAACATGTAACCATGACCTTAAGCGGCGATGGAGGCGATGAGCTTTTTATGGGTTACGGTGCTTATGAATGGGCGAAACGCCTTAATAACCCCCTGGTACAACTTTTAAAGGCACCGACTGTTTTTTCATTGACGCAATTGGGTGGTAAATACAAAAGGGCAGCGGGAGTATTTGATTACAAAAGCAAACACAAAATCAAAAGCCACATTTTTTCGCAGGAGCAATATTTTTTTAGTGAAAGTGAATTGCATGAACTGGTAAATCCCGCTTACAGGGAATATTTTCTGTTCAATGAAACTTTTTTGAATTTGGAGAGGAAACTGACAGTGCAGGAAGAACAAGCCTTATTTGACATTAAAAATTACCTGAAAGATGATTTACTGGTAAAGGTTGATATTGCCAGTATGCAATTTTCGCTGGAAACAAGAACGCCGTTTTTGGATTACCGGGTGGTAGAATTTGCGCTGAATCTTTCGGAGGATTTGAAAAAGAAAAATGGCGTAAGCAAATATTTGCTGAAGGAAGTTTTGTATGATTACGTGCCCCGCGAATTTTTTGACAGGCCCAAATGGGGCTTTTCAATTCCTTTAGCAAAATGGCTGAAAAAGGATCTTCATTATTTAATTGAGAAATATTTGAGTGAAGAGATGCTTGCTAAATCGGGCATTGTCAACCCTCAAAAAGTAAGGGAATTAGTTAGGCGGTTTGAAGCGGGAGAAGAATTTCTTTACAACCGCCTGTGGGTTTTAATATTACTTCATAAATGGGTGAACGAACATGCCAACTGATAGTGCTGTAAATATTTTGTACATCTCCTATGATGGCATGACCGATCCTTTGGGCCAATCACAGGTAATTCCATACCTGCAGGGTTTATCCAAAGCAGGTTATAGGTTTACCCTTCTTAGTTTCGAAAAGCCGGAGAGATTTAAAAAATCGTGCGGCGAAATTTCGGAATTGCTTGGCAAAAGCAATATTGATTGGGTGCCGATGGTTTATACCAAAAAACCGGCAGTGCTTTCTACTGTGTATGACCTGTGGCAAATGAAGCGTAAGGCTGTTGAGTTGCACAAACAGAAGAACTTCAAAATTGTGCATTGCCGTAGTTACATATCGGCACTGGCAGGTATGGACTTGAAAAAAAAGCTGGGAATAAAATTTGTGTTTGACATGCGCGGCTTCTATGCCGATGAAAGGCTGGATGGCGGTATATGGGATATTTCTAAGCCGCTTTACAAAGCCGTGTATAATTTTTTTAAGCGGAAAGAAAAGGAATTTCTATCCGCCGCCGACTATACTGTAACGCTTACGCATAAGGCCGAAGAAGTAATACACAGTTGGAAAGGCATTGCGGGTCAACCGGTTCCAATAAAAGTAATTCCTTGTTGTGCTGACAGAGA
This sequence comes from Bacteroidota bacterium, assembly GCA_028288545.1. Classification (GTDB taxonomy): domain Bacteria; phylum Bacteroidota; class Bacteroidia; order Chitinophagales; family LD1; genus Bog-950. The sequence continues at coordinate 15,912 of JAQBNQ010000426.1, read as the reverse complement.
ATTATTTTCGTACAAAAGCGTTGATACGGCCTTATTGCAGCAGTTGCGCAGAAGGTTCAATTTAACCGGCAGCGAATTTGTGTTGAGCTACCTGGGCAGCATTGGCACCTGGTATTTACCGGATGAGATGCTTGAGTTTTTTAAATGCCTTTACAACAGCAGCCAATCAGCCAAATTTCTTTTTATTACCGGCGATGACCCGGTGGATATTATGCAAAGGGCAAAAGCAAAAGGAATTCCTGAAACGGCCGTAATAATTTCAGCAGCACCACATAGTAAAGTGCCTACTTATCTTGCACTTTCTAACTGGTGTATCTTTTTTATAAAACCGGTATTTTCAAAATCGGCATCATCGCCAACCAAGCAGGGCGAAATTATGAGTATGGGTATTCCCCATGTTTGCAATGCAGGTGTCGGTGATATTGACTCTATCATTGATGAAAGAAGCGGCGTTCTGATACACAAGTTTGAGCGTAGCGAATACGAAGCGGCGGTTAAAACAATATTGAGCACCTCGCTGGAGCCGGAGTATATCCGCGCCAAAGCTGAAGAGGTATATTCCCTGTTTGCAGGAGTTGAAAAGTATAAACAAATTTACGCGGAAATACTTAAATAAGCAGATTGAAGAAGATAGTAATTACGCAGTCCAATTATATTCCCTGGAAAGGCTACTTTGATGGCATTCACATTGCAGATGAATTTGTGTTGTATGATGACATGCAATACACCAAAAGAGACTGGAGAAACCGCAACAAAATAAAAACTGCACAAGGAGCACAATGGCTAAGCATTGCAGTGGAAGTAAAAGGAAAATTCTTTCAAAAGATAAACGAAACAAAGATCAGTGAACCCGGTTGGAATAAATCGCATTGGGATACCATAAAACATAACTATTCAAAGGCGCCCGCCTTTAATGAAATAAAAGATTTTATTGAACCCTTGTACATGACTGCCACTTTCGAATATTTGTCGGAGATCAATTATCATTTTCTTCGGGGTATTAGCGATTTTCTGGGCATCAACACCCCTATTCGCTTTTCAAGCGAGTTTGAAATGATTGGCGACCGGACTGAAAAACTGATGAACATCTGTAAAGCGCTAAATGGCACAGATTACTATTCGGGCCCGTCTGCCAAAGAGTATATGGAGGAAAGCATTTTTGAGAAAGAAAACATACAAGTTCATTATTTTGACAATAGCGGCTACAAGGAATACCCGCAACTTTTTCCACCTTTCGACCACGCAGTTAGTATTATTGACCTGCTGATGAACGAAGGGAAAAATTCGACGAAATTTTTAAAATCATTTGAGGGTAATGGGTAAGAAAGAGATTTTGAAGGATGTGAATTCCTATTACACCGAAAAGGTTACGCGCTTTGGCAATACCCCACAGGGTGTTGACTGGAATGGCGAAGAATCGCAGTTCCTCCGTTTTGAGCAACTGACAAAGGTGATTGTGCCTGAAAGTGAATTCAGCATTCTTGATTATGGTTGTGGTTTTGGCTCTTTGTACCAGTTTTTAAAGAGCAAGGACAATCAATTTCAATATACCGGTTACGATATTTCGGAAGAGATGATCGTTCGTGCACATGAGCAGGGTTTTGAAAACGCCAACTGGACAACCAATCTGCCCACAGAAAAAAAATTCGACTATGTGGTTGGCAGCGGTATTTTTAATGTGCGTTTAGAAAATAGTGATAAGGACTGGCTGAAGTACATACTGAATGTTTTAAAAGAAATGAACGATCTTTCTGAAAAAGGGTTTTCGTTTAATATGCTCACAAAATATTCGGACAAGGACCATATGAGGGATTATCTTTACTATGCAGATCCGGCTTTTATTTTCGATCACTGCAAGATGAATTTTTCGAAACATGTAGCCCTTTTGCACGATTACCCGCTGTATGAATTCAGTATTTTAGTGCGCAAAACCATTTGAACCTGACATGGCAAAACTTATCATATTCGGCACCGGCGATATTGCCCAGATAGCCAATTACTATTTTGAAATTGACTCGGAACACGAAGTAGTTGCCTTTACTGTTGATGAAAAATACATGCAGGGCGCAACCTTTGAAGGAAAACCATTGGTAGCTTTTGAAAACCTTGCTAAAGCATATCCCCCAACTGAGTATAAGATGTTTATTGCCCTTAGTTATAGCAATATGAATAAGTTACGGGCTGAAAAATTTGCCCAGGCTAAAAACATAGGTTACCAGTTAGTTTCTTATATCAGTTCAAAGTGCACTTACCTCTCACAATTTCCGTGTGGCGATAACTGCTTTATTTTTGAGAATAACACCATTCAACCTTTTGTAAAGATCGGAGATAATGTCACTCTTTGGAGTGGCAACCACATAGGGCATCATTCGGTTATTGAAGACCATAATTTTGTAAGTTCGCACGTGGTCATTTCGGGGCATTGTACTATCAAATCGTATTGTTTTTTAGGGGTCAATTCAACACTAGGCCATAAGGTTACCTGTGCCAGCGAAACGCTATTGGGCGCAGGCGCAATATTGACAAAAGACAGTGTAGAAAAAGGCGTTTATGTACCTGCTAAATCTGTGCTATTGGAAAAGCGCAGCGATGAGTTTAAGCTATAAATTGTATTGATCATAAAATCATAATAAATCAGCGTTCCATTTGTAATGAGCAGCAATCCACACATATCCATTGTCAGTCCGGTTTACCTGGCTGAGAAGATTGTTGACGAATTAGTAAAACGCATCGCCGAGTCGGTTTCGAAGATCACCCCTGATTTTGAAATAATTTTGGTAGAAGATGGAAGTCCCGATAATAGCTGGGCCAAAATCGAGGAGAGCTGCAAAGCTTATAATTATGTAAAGGGGGTGAAACTAAGCCGCAATTACGGACAGCACTACGCCATTACTGCGGGGATTCAAGAAGCGAAGGGGGATTACGTAATAGTAATGGATTGCGACCTGCAGGACGATCCTAAATACATTGCAGACCTGTACAACAAAGCAAAGGAAGGTTTTGATGTTGTGTACACTATAAAAACAAGCCGTGAGCATGGCCGCTCAAAAAATATAAGTGCTTACTTTTTTTACCTGCTGTTTAACTGGCTTACCGATAATAAAAGTGTTACTGCAAAAGGCACCATTGGTGCGTATTCAATTTTAAGCCGCAAAACGGTTGATGCATTTAACCTGATAAAAGACACCCACCGGAATTACCTGATGGTGTTACGTGTTATCGGTTTTAAATCGGGCTATATTGAAGTAGAGCATCAGAAAAGGTTTGAAGGAAAGTCCTCTTATGATTTCAGCAAGTTGGTTACACACGCACTTAACGGTATAGCTGCCGAGTCGGATAAGTTGCTTAGAATTTCCATAACCATTGGCTTTACGATATTTGTCATTTCGTTTTTGGGCGCTATTGGCTTAATTATATTTTACCTGGTAAACGGAGCTTTGCCGGGCTATACATCGCTAATGGTAATGTTACTTTTCTCAACCGGTCTTATTATGATGAGCATTGGTATCACCGGCATGTACATAGGCAAAATTTTCGACCAGGTAAAAGGTCGTCCGCTTTACCTGATTGATGAAAAGCTGAATTTCTAAAATCCCTGCACCGATTAGCTGCTAATTGAATTTATGCGCTGGAAAAAACTTGGTAATATATTTTGTCCCGAAAATGTGCATCCATGGATGTTTTCCCATGCTGCCAACCCGGTAGCAAAGCATCTGCACGATGGCGTTTACAGAGTATACTTTACCTGTCGGAATGCAGCCAGTCAATCGCATATTGGTTATGCCGATATGGATATGGACAACCATTACAAAATCATAAACATTGCAGATGAACCCGTACTTACGCCGGGCGAAATTGGTGGTTTTGATGATAGCGGCGTGGCCATGGGCTATTTATTGGAGATAAACGGGCAGGAGTTTCTATACTACCTGGGTTGGAATCTTAAAGTAACAGTGCCCTGGCTTAATACCATTGGCTTAGCCATTTTCAATCCCGCCACTAAAAAATTTGAGAAGACCAGCAGGGCGCCTATGATGGATAGAAGTAATGAAGATCCATTTTCGATTTCTTATCCATGTGTATTATTTGAAGATGGTATTTACCGTATGTGGTACGGCTCCAATCTAAAATGGGGCAAAGACCAAAGTGAAATGAGCCACGTAATTAAATACGCCGAAAGCAACGATGCCATTCACTGGTGCCGTACCAATCAAATACATATCAATATGGAAAAGCCGTTTGAATACGCTTTCTCAAAGCCGGTAGTAATAAAGGATGATGGGGGTTACAGAATGTGGTACTCCTATCGCCGCAGTGCGCCTGAATTGGATGCCTATCGCATTGGATATGCGGAAAGTAAAGATGGATTAAGCTGGACCCGAAAAGATGAAGAGGCCGGAATTACGGTTTCGGAAGGATGGGACAGCGAAATGATTGAGTACCCTTATATATTTGACTATAAAAACGAGCGGTATATGCTGTACAACGGCAATGGTTATGGCAAAACAGGCTTTGGAATTGCCATTTTAGAAAAGTAATAATCAATTTACCACAGCTCCTGATTTTTTTGAAATTTTGCCTTGCATCCTTTGCGTTCAAAGGTATTAGTGTAATTTTCGGCAGCCGATAAAACAGAATGATGCGAATAGGATTCAATAAACCGTATTTAACGGGTAAGGAAATTGATTATATACTAGCTGCAGTTGACAGCGCCAAAATTTCGGGTGATGGAAATTTCACCAAAAAGTGTCATGAATTTTTTGAAAAAAAGTATGGCTTTAAAAAAGCGCTGCTAACTACTTCGTGCACCGATGCTCTGGAGATGGCTGCCATACTGATAGATTCGCAGGCAGGTGACGAAATAATTATTCCTGCCTATACCTTTGTGTCTACACCTAACGCATTTGTTTTGCGGGGAGCTAAGATCGTGTTTGCAGATAGCTACAGTGACAACCCCAATATTGATGCGGATAAAATAGAAGCGCTAATAACTCCTAAAACCAAGGCTATCGTTCCTGTTCACTACGCGGGCGTTGCCTGCGATATGGATAAAATAATGGCACTTGCGGCAAAGTATAATTTATTGGTGGTTGAAGATGCAGCGCAATGTATTGATAGTTTTTACAAAGGCAAACCGCTGGGTGCAATCGGGCATTTAGCAGCTTTCTCCTTTCACGAGACAAAAAACATTATTTCGGGCGAGGGCGGTATGTTAACTATTAACGACGAGCGTTTTCTTCAAAGGGCGGAGATCATTCGCGAAAAGGGGACTAACCGCAGTCAATTTTTTAGGGGGGAGATTGACAAATACGGTTGGGTCGATATCGGTTCTTCGTTTCTGCCTTCTGATATTCTGGCAGCTTTCCTTTATGCGCAATTAGAGAACATCGAAAATATTCAAACCCGCAGGAAAAAGATATGGCAGAACTATTTTGATGGTTTGAAGGAGTTGGAAAAATCCGGTCGTATCAGCCTTGCAAAAATTCCGGACTATGCTACTAACAATGCGCATATGTTCTACCTGTTATGCAAAGATCTGGCTGAAAGAACCAAACTGATTGATTATTTAAAAGAGAAGGGCGTTAACGCGGTGTTTCATTACTTGTCTCTGCACAGCAGTCCTTTCTTTAAGGATAAACACGATGGGCGGGCGTTGCCAAATACGGATAGTTTTGCCGACAGGTTAGTAAGGCTTCCGTTTTTCTATGAACTGACAGATGCTGAGCAGGACTATATTATTGATGCCATCCGCAATTTTTTTAAATAATGGAAAGCAACTTCTCTTTGGATAATAACGGCATTTGGCGGGCTAACGTGCAGGATAGCATTATGTATCCCGATTCCGGCAACAAAAACAGCAAGGAGTACGAAGAAAGCGGTAGTTTTTGGTTTGAACACCGCAACAACATTATTACTGAAGTTACCGGCAATTTTCCCTTCAAAAAAAACTTTGCCGATATAGGCGGGGGGAATGGCTACCAGTTATTGTCCCTCAAAAAGCAATACCCGGATAGAAAATTCTACCTGATTGAACCGGGCTATAACGGCTGCCTGGCTGCCCATGAACGCGGGATTGAGCTTGTGTACAATTGTACTTTCCAGGAGTTTGATTTTAACGCGGCCAATATTGATGGCTTTGGTTTGTTTGACGTATTGGAACATATACCTGATGACGAAAATTTTTTAAGCAGTTTATACAATTCTATGCCTCCCGGCTCGCATCTTTACATCACTTTGCCTGCTTATCAGTTTTTGTGGAATGATGTGGATGATTTTGGCAAACATCAACGCCGGTATAATAAAAAAATGGTGCTTGACCTGGTTCAAAAAACGAAATTCAAAGTTCAATACTTTACTTACTTTTTCTCGTACCTGGTTTGGCCCACTTATTTTTTAAGAACCATTCCCTACAAGGTATTCGGCAACCGCAGCGATGAGGACCTGCTAAATGCGGAACGTACCCAACACAAGCCTTCTAAACTTCAGGATAGCATTTTTGCTTATTTCAATACTTCAGAACTGAACAAGGTAAAAGCGACTAAAGCCATCAATTCGGGAGCCAGTTGCTTCGTAGTTTTGCAGAAATAGGCAAATCGCCCTCTTTTTAGTTAAAAACCGTATGGAATTGTACTCAAACCATAGTTAGGGTGGAAAATTTGTTTGTACGATACAACCTTTACTTGTAAGATACGTATAATATTGGTACAAGGAACCGAAACCGGTAGCACCCACCCCTCAATAACAGCTACCGGCCCTAAATGCCTTTGAGAAATCACGATCGTATGAAGGATAAGATCATGAAGTTTTTCGATGTTAAAAGAATATGGCTATTTGTAGCTATTGCTGTTGCTTTTAAGATCTTTTTTTACTTCTCTGCCGTAAAAAGCACTGAGGGACATGCGTTCTATTCCTTAAAGGGAGACGCGATTGATTACGTAGGCTACTGCGAAAACCTGTACAAAACAGGGCAGCACTATGTTACTTATGACGGCATAAAAGTTTATAGCGCCCGGATGCCCGGTTACGTGTTTTTTTATCTGCCAATACGTATGTTTTTAAGTCAGCATCACACTTTGCTGGCATTGATATTTCTCCAGATATTACTTTCAGCTATTTCAACATATTACCTGGCCTTACTGGCCTATAAGCTGTTCAAAGATGTCCTGATCTTCTATCTCACCTTTATCTTGTATTGCCTAAGCTCGTTTGTTGCAGCCTATAACGGCTCCTTTTATACAGAAAGCTTTAGTACCTCCTTGCTTATCTTCTCCTCGTACCTGCTTTTTACAGCCCGTGAGAACCAATCGCTTTGGCGGTTTTTTGTGGCGGGATTGTTTATGTCGCTGGTTATATTTTTCAGGCCATACATGGGTTTAGTATGGGCTTTAATCTGCCTGTTTTTATGGGTACGGAATAAAAACCTAAAGCTTGCCATTGTTTACGGCTCATCTTTTCTGCTGATGGATTCGCTGTGGCTTATTCGCAACTATGTGAATGAGAAACGCATTATTCCATTACAAAGTACCGTGGTATGGTATAAGAGCGAGTTCAAATCGCTGGAGGGCCAGGTAGATTTTATACACCAGTTTGGTTTCCACTTCATTTACTGGAGCCCTACATCGCAACATACCTGGTTTATGAGCGACGAAGAAGCAGCGAAGCTGGAGGTGAAAAGACCTGGGAAAGAAGCGTTTCCTGCCAGGACCTTTAACGGGGGCTTAACCTATGATTCTTTGCTTGCTGCCCGTGCCAATATTTTATGCGCTTTTGATTCTTCTCAAACCCGCGCGGCCCGCTTTAGCTGTGACAGTGAGGCACTTAGAATACTGAACAAATTCAGCAGTAATTTAAGAAGCAACCGCCCTATGGATTATTATGTCTTAAACAGAGCAAGGCTTGCAGTTATCTTTCTGAATCAACCACTTGGCGTTTCGCTAAAATCATTGAAATACCCCCTCAATGTTTTAATGGTGTTTGAAGATTCGTTTGTGAACTACCTGGTGATAATAGGGGGTCTGATAGGATTACTTGCCCTGATAATGTTGCATTTCAGAAACTACGACTATATGAACTTTGCGGTGATGATTCCGTTGTATATAGTTGCCTTATTTGGGTTTATTGTGCCTTCGGATGAAGGGCGGTATCTGGTTTTGGGGTTCCCGTTTTTGGCAATAACCTGTAGTTGGTTGATTGTAAGGTTTTCATCAAAAAAAGGCGCCCTGTTGATAGTGCCAATGATAGGTATAGTTGCCTGGCTGGCGCTGCATTCTGTTAAAACAAATATCCATTGGTAGTGTTTCCTGTTAGCCCATTAATTGTCGTAAATTGCTCATATAACCACCCATAAAAGTGATACCCAGAATTTTTACTAAAAGTATTGTCCTTGTTTGCCTGCTTTTTTTTGCCGGTAGTAGCTTTGCTCAATTTGGCCCGCCCAATCTTTCAGGATTAGCGCTGTGGTTACGCGCAGATAGCCTTGTAACTGTTACCGGTGGCTCTGTAACTTTATGGAAAGATTGCAGCGGTAACGGCATTGATGCAACGCCGGTTTCGGGGCTTACTAATCCTACCCTATCTATTGCTCCTGAATTAAATAGCAAACCCACTGTAAAGTTTAATGGTATTGATAATGCTTTGGGTAGTGTTGCTAATATCCCCGGATACAATAACTCATCTTTAACCGTATTTATCCTTGCTAAGGGATATGCGCAATCAACCGGTTTTAACGCAAATTTTTTAAACGTAGGCAGTGACCCCGGTGCTGGTCTCTGGATCGTTAGAGATATTACCACGGGCAGTTTTAAAGTGGTTAGCAATTACAATGCTTTCCCCACGTTTGAGGAGATACCCAATTCTGCACCCAATGCAGGTTTTCCGTACAGAATTTTTGGAATGCAAAAGGACCTTGGTGTTGATTTTAAACTGGATACCAATGGAGTGCAGGGGCTTTTGGATAATACATCCGGACAATACGGAACATTTACCAACGCAGCTTATCGTTTGGGTATTTCACCCAGTCAAACCGATTTGTTTGGAGATATTGCTGAAATAATAGTTTACACAAGGGCGCTTAGCCCAAGCGAAAGGCAACAAGTGCTTACGTATATCCGCGGCAAATATGCTGCGCCTGCGGTTAGCCTTGGACCAAACATTAATCAAATAAATACAGTTTGCCAGGTTGTGCTTAGACCAAACCATAGCTATTTAAGTTATCACTGGTCAACAGGTGCTACTTCCGATACCATTATTGCGACGACTAACAACACATACTCCGTTACCGTTACGGATGCGTTTGGAGGAACCAGCAGCGCATCGGTTTCTGTGTCGCTTAAAAATGTAAATCTTAATACAACACAAGCCATTGATACGATTTGCCTTGGCACAACGCTGCCAATTTCAACGGTTATCGCCAACCCGGCCTCGTTTACTTATTTGTGGAGCAATAGCTTAACCACTTCCAGCATCAATGCTCCTTCTTTTAGCAATGGCTCATCGGTAACATATTCGGTGATAGTAACAGATTCTTTTGGTTGCCATAAAACATCCAATTCGGTTATAGTGGCTACCGATACTTTTTCTAAAACAGTTTCGCTCGGTCCCAATCAAAATTTATGTTCAGGTAATACCATTGGTTTGGCCTCTCCTCCTTTTTCAACCTGGAGTACCCTGACTTTTAATTGGTCTACCGGAAGCCATAATAGTACTATCCCCGTAACCGTTACCGGCAATTATTTAATAACCGTTACAGATGCGCATGGCTGCAGCGCCACCTCTACTGTACATGATTCCATTTCAGGTTTTGCGCCGGTGGATAGCTTTACGGCTGTTCCTTCGCTTTGCATCGGCCAGGTTTATAGCCCGGTTAATAATACTGATAGCCTCGGTCAACACATAACTGCCTTTAAATGGTATTTCGGAAACGGCGACTCCAGTACATTAAAAAATCCAACCTACACCTATCCTTCTGCGGGAACATTTGTGGTACAATTAAAAGCTACTAATGACCAGGGCTGTTCTAACGTTGTTCAGCGCTTATTGCTGGCAAACGGAACACCGGTAATTGCCTTTAATGCAGATACGGCTTGCTTTAACAACATCTATCAGTTTACGGATATGACTGTTTATCCAACCGGTAATTCGCTAGGGCAGACTACCTGGCTTTGGAATTTTGGCGACACAACAGCAACCACAAATATTCAAAACCCTACCCACACTTATGCGCATGTTGGGGTACACAGTGTTAGCGTTACCATAACAGCCAGCGATGGGTGTTCGGCTTCGTTAACGAAACAACTGCATGTGGTTAGCACCTACCCTGCTCCACTGCCATTTACGTTATTAGCTCCTTATAACGGTATTGCCATGCAACCGGCACCGGTAACCTTTAAATGGACTCCTTCGGGCAATACGCACGATTACACTATTACTGTATCTACCGATCCAACTTTTAGCACCGGCAATATTTTTTACAGCGGCATTGCAGGAACCCAATACACAGCAACACTTGCCACCAATAATACTTACTACTGGAAAGTAACGGCCTTTAACGTATGTACGCAGGGCTTAACATCTGTAATAGATTCGTTTTCGATTTTCCGGCCCGATAATGTTAGTGGTCTTTCTTTATGGCTGCGCGGGGATAGTCTTATCAGCACGGCAGGAAGAGTTAGCAGGTGGATTGACGGCAGCGGAAACGGAGTGGATGCTTTACCGGTGGGCGGACAAACCAACCCGGTGCTGGGGACCGCTCCTGAATTCTTGAATATGCCAACCGTTAAATACAACGGAAGTAGCGACTTGTTAGGAAGCGCTATGCCAATACCGGGTTATGGGTCTTCGTCGCTTACCATTTTTGTACTGGCTAAAGGCTACGCTCAAAGCGGAAACTTAAACGCAGGTTTCCTGGCAGTTGGCGGCTCAGACGGACTGTGGCTAAGTAGAAATCTAACCAGTGGAAATTATCGCCTTGTCAACAATTTTACCAATAGCCAAACCACGCTTGATTTTCCTGGTACCAGTGCTTCTAACGCGGGGTTCCCATACAGGATATTTGGCTTTGAGAAAAATTATGGGGTTAGTGTGGCAATGGATACGAATGGAACAACCGGGGTAGTTGACCACACCAATCACGGTTTAAGCGGTGGGTTTACAAACTTTCCTTATTACGTGGGCAGTTCTCAAACCATTTTGAACGGAGACATTGCTGAGATAATTGTTTACACCACCACACTTACACCGGCGCAAAAACGTTTGGTGGAAGATTACTTGTATACCAAATATTCTCCACCGGTTAGCCTTGGACCGGATATTGTGCAAGCCTATAGCCTCTGCCCGGTGGTATTGAATCCGGGAAGCAGGTTTCTTTCATACCACTGGTCTACGGGGGCCACTACCTCTACTATTCAACCAACAACAAGTGGTGTTTATTCGGTTACAACAGTTGACGTGTTTAACCATACTACCAGCAGCACTGTAAACGTAACCCTGGCCAACCTGAAACTGAATGCCGACAGTGCAAAATTTTGTACCGGTGGCAGTGTTGAATTAAAGCCACTATTATCTTCTTTCAATAACTATACTTTTAAATGGAGTAATAATTTAACTACTGATTCAATTGCCGCTACAACCGCGGGCAATTATTTTGTTACCGTAAAGGATACTTCGGGCTGTTCACTTAATTCCGATACTATACCTGTTAGCGTTGATAATTTTGGCAGCACAGTTTCTTTAGGTCCGGATAACAGTTTATGCCAGGGGAATTCATTAAGCCTATTAACCCCGGCCAATGGATGGGGCAATCTTACCTTCCATTGGTCGCAGGGCAATGCTACTACGCAAACTATACCGGTTACAACAACAGGGCAGTATTCCGTAACGGTAACGGATCAATCCGGCTGCTCCGGCACTTCTACGGTACATATCACTGTTTCGGGTATTGCGCCTAATACAAGTTTCACTGCTCCATCTTCGCTCTGTTTAGGACAACCTTTTGCACCTCAAAACACTGGTGACATGAACGGCGTAACCTTTGCCTGGAATTTCGGAGACAATACCATCAGCACTCAAACCAACCCAACACACACCTATACTACGGCCGGCACTTACACTGTAACGTTAACAGCTACCGGAACCGGAGGATGCGCTAACACCGCAACCGAGCAAGTGGTGATAAATGCTGCCCCGGTTGCTGCCTTTAATGCGAGTACCGCCTGTGCCGGTAACAGCTACCAGTTTGTTGATATGAGCACACCAGCCAACGGCGATATAATTAATCAATGGCAATGGGCTTTTGGCGATGGAGGAACTGCGGCCACGCAAAACCCTTCCAACACTTATACTGCGGCGGGCCCTTACCTTGTTACCTTAACCGTAACCGGAGGCAATGGGTGTACTGCATCCGTTAGCCATAGCATATCCGTTGTTTCCAATTTTACATTGCCATCAACACCGCAACTGCAAACACCGGTTAATAATGCAGCACTACAATCATCTGCGGTTACTTTTAAATGGGGAGCCTCCAGCAATACTCAAAATTATACGCTGTATGTTTCTACCGATCCTACATTTGCTTCGGGGAACACCATTTACAACGGTTTATCTACAACGCAATTCTCAACATCCCTATCCGGTAACCAAACTTATTACTGGAAGGTAAGCGCATTTAATATTTGTCATGATTCATCAACATCGCTTTCAAACTCATTCTCCATATTCCGGCCGGATAACCTGGCGGGACTTTCTTTATGGTTAAGAGCGGATAGTGGTGTAACGGTAACCAGTGGTCTTGTTTCCAGGTGGCATGATTGGAGTAATAATAATATTGACGCCCTTACTCCTACTAACGGATTGACCTCACCGGCATTATCAACGGCACCTGAATTTTTAAATATGCCAACGGTTAAATTTAACGGCTCTACTGATGAGTTGGCAAGTCTCGCCTCCATTCCGCACTTAAATGATACTTCCTTAACTGTCTTTATTCTTGCAAAAGGATATAGCCAAAGCGGCATATTAAATGCAGGATTTTTTGGCGTAGGTGGCTCGGATGGCCTTTGGTTAAGCAGAAATCTTACCAGTAATAATTACCGCTTGATTCATAACTTCGGTGCTAGCGGTGCTCCCTTTGATCTACAAGGGAATAGCACCCCTAACGCGGGTTTCCCATATAAGATATTTGGCTTTGAGAAAGACTTTGGAGTTAGCGTGGCATTGGATACGAATGGCACAACCGGGGCTTTTGATAATGCAAATGCAGGGTATAGCCATGGCTTTTCGAATGCGCCTTACACAATTGGATATTCGCAAACGCTTTTAAACGGTGAAATTCCGGAAGTGATCATATACACTACGAAACTTACTTCCACACAAAAAGCGCAGGTTGAAAACTACCTGTACAACAAGTATTCGCCATCGGTTAACCTGGGGCCGGATATTGTTGAGAATTATAGTTTGTGCCCAAAAACACTTGATCCGGGAAGCAGGTTTATCTCTTACTCGTGGTCAACCGGAGCTACCTCGCAAACTATTCAGGTAACGCAAAGCGGAACTTATACCGTTACCGCTATAGATGTCTTTAACCGTCAAAGCGAAAGCTCTGTACATGTTATCTTGCCAAACGTTGCGTTAAATATTCCTGATACAACTATTTGTTTGGGAAACAGCGTTCAACTGGTGTCACAGGTTTCTTCTAACTATAATTTTCAGTGGAATAACGGGCCAACTACTCAATCCATTAACGTAAATACCGCAGGCGATTATTTTGTAGTTATTAAAGACACTACCGCAAACCATTGCTCGCTTAACTCAGATACAACTAGCGTTAACATAGATAACTTCAGCGCTACCGTGGCATTGCATGACACCAGTTTGTGTTCGGGCAATACATATGGGCTTTCTTCCCCCGCTTCATCAACATGGGGTGGATTACAGTTTCATTGGAGTAGCAGTGTAAATACCAGCACCGTAATTGTTGGACCTGGTACACAGCAATACCTTGTTACTGTAACAAATGCAAGAGGCTGTGCAGGCACTTCATCCGCAACCGTAACTATCACTGGTGTTGCACCAACGCTTAGCTTTTCGGGAGACACCTTTTGCTTAGGACAAACTTATAACCCTCAAAACACTACCAATACCGGGCAAAATATAATTAGCTACAATTGGGATTTTGGCGATGGAACAACGGGCACAGGTTATAACCCTACCCATGTTTATACAGCCGCAGGGATTAAAACAGTATTGCTCAGCGTTGCCAACAGCGCGGGGTGTACCAATACCTTAGCCGAACAAGTAAATGTAAAACCCACACCATCCGCGGCGTTTAATTCGGGACAGGCTTGTGTATCTAATAGCTATCAGTTTGCTGATTTAAGCACACCACCAGCAGGCAGTACTATTAACCAATGGAGTTGGGCCTTTGGCGATCCGTTAAACACAACCGCTAATATTCCCAACCCTACATTTACTTACAACGCCATTGGAAATTATAATGCATCCTTAACTGTAAGCGCTACAAACGGTTGTTCCAACACGGCCACCGGTGTTATGCAGGTAGTGGGCTCAACAACTGTACCTCCGCCGGCAACATTGGATATACCACTGAATAATTCGGTTTGGGATACAACGCTTGTTACTTTTTCGTGGGATGTATCTGCCGGTGCTTCGGGATATTCCTTACTTGTTTCAACGGACCCGACTTTTGCAAACAACGTTAGCCGCTTTGATAATTTGACCAACACACAACTTGTAACCACGTTGGGAGCGAACCAGCAGTATTACTGGAGAATTATTGCTTATAACATTTGCGGACAGGCCAGTGTATCTCAAACATTCACCTTTAATGTTTTCAATCCGTCTAACATTGTAGGGCTGGCTTTATGGTTAAAGGGCGACAGCACTTCAACTACTGCTAACAAGGTTAACCGTTGGCCGGATTTAAGCGGTAACGGCGTAGATGCGATTCAAAATACAACTGCCAATCAGCCACTAGTGACAAATGAGAATCTGATGAACTTTAAACCGGTGCTTAAGTTTAACGGAACAAGCAGTTCTTTAAGCAGTACACAGGTAATACCGAACATCGATGTTTCATCGGCCAGTGTGTTTATTATAACAAGCGGTGCTACGCAAAATAGCAACGCTTCTATCCCATGTTTTTTAAATATCGGCACCTTAAATACCGGAATGTGGTTTGTGCGCAATACCGCAGCGGAAAATTTCCGGATGTTACACAACTATGGTAGCAATCTGACCTTTATCGATATACCTGGTCCATTTGGACCGAGTACTCCAAACAGCGGTTATCCATTTACCATGTTCGAAATGCTTAAAAAAGAGCAGGTGGCTGACTCAGGTTACATTAACAGTACACTATCACGTGTTGTTAACGGGGGCAGTACGCTAAATGGACCTATTACCAATGGCATATATAATATCGGACAAACTCCCGGATACTCTGCGCTTAATGGCGAGATAGCTGAAATAATAGTTTATAACACCAGCCTTAATCCAACGCAGCGCAAACTGGTTGAAAATTACATTTACAACAAATATGCCCCGCCGGTTAACCTGGGGCCGGATATTGTACGGCAGTACAGCTTATGCCCGGTGGTATTAGATGCGCAGAACAGGTTTGTAAGTTTCAACTGGTCAACCGGTGATACTACGCCTACCATTACTGTAAGGAAGAGCGGAACCTATTGGGTAAGCACTGTAGATGTTTTTGGAAGAGAGAGCAGCGATACTATACACGTTACACTTCCATATCGCGGTATTACGCCTGATACTTCGATATGCTTAGGACAATCGGTGCAATTAGCGCAGCTGATCAGCCGGCCTTATCAATACACTTATTTGTGGCAGGATGGAATCAGTACTACAAATCCGCTGACCGTAAATACTGCCGGAAGATAT
>JAQBNQ010000398.1 GCA_028288545.1 Bacteroidota bacterium | reverse complement strand
AAAATGTGAACCGTAAATAGCAGCCATCAGGTTGATGCCGGTAATCCAATCCCAATTGTCCAGACTATATTCTCCAAAAAGGCCTCCATCACCTACACCTGCATTATTTATTAATAGATCAATGCCGCCTGTTTGGGATATAAAATCGTCAAAAGCCTTTTTGTATTCGCTTTTGTTGGAAACATCAAATTTAAAGGTTAACGCTTTGCCACCTGTTTTCTCTATCAGGGCTTTTGATTCTGTAAGGGCATCTTCTTTAATATCAGCAATTCCGATAGTCCAGCCATTGCCCGCAAGTTTAAGACTTAGGGCCCGCCCCAAGCCTCCTCCGCCACCTGTGATGAAAGCCCTTTTTTTAGGTAGTTGCGCTGATAATTTATACGTCATGCTATGGTTATTTAAGTTTAGGCGAATATCTTTAAAAAAATGGCAAAAGCGGCCAATGTTTCCAGCCTAATGGAACATTGCATTATAAAATTTAGCTGAACAGTGCCTCTGCAAATACTTTCAAAAAATTTCCAGATTCCTGGAATAGAATTTTCCATCGCATAGAAGAGAGTTCTACACCTTCCCGCAGGTTAACCTCAACCGTTTTGATTATTAGTTTTTTTCGCGCTGCAAGGAAAATAAATTCCAGGTCAAAGAGATAGCGGTTGATAGTGGTTTGCAAAAAGATATCCTTTCCTTTTTGGTTAAATCCTTTTAATCCGCATTGCGTGTCATCTGTCGGAATGCGGAGAAATTTTCTTATTAAAAACCTTAATGTCTTTGAAATAAATATGCGCTGAGAAGGCAGGTGGGTGTAATACTCCTTTCCACGTACTCCTACTGCAAGGTCATTACCTTGTTTTAGAGCAGAGAAAATTTCCATTAAACTTTCGTGTGTGTAGGGGAAATCAATATCGGTATATATTATAAGGTTTCCTTTTGCAATTTTGACGCCTTCCCTAAGCGCATGACCTTTGCCCTGGTTTAGGGGATAAGATAAAACTTTTACGAAAGAGAATTGGTCAGTTATTTTTTGAATGTCTTCCTGCGAGTAGTTTAAGTAACTGCCATCATTAACAATTATCAACTCTAAATCACTGATTTCCTTTAATAAGGACTGCAACCTCGTGGTAATGTTTTGTATCCACAGGCGATCTGGATTGTAACAAGGTAATACTATAGAAAGTTCGGATGTTGTTGTCATTTAATGAGCCACATCTGTTAGCGGCGAAAGATAAAGTAATTATCGAATTGGAAAGTTGTTGAAACTAAACATTGAGTCATTTTTAATTTCGCTAATAACATTTACGGTTTTAGGTCGAATTAAAAAGTCATCATAGGTGGCGTAATTTCCATAACCTGTTATGCATATGCGATTGTGCCTATTGCGAAGTTCAAAATCAATTTGACAACGTACCCATTTGCCAAAGGTATTAGTAGCATATTTTCCTTCGGTAGAATAACTTTCCTCCTTTTTTCCTAATGAATCCAGTTGCGTGATTACTATCGCCGGAAAAGCGGGTACCCGTCTATCGGCGTACATCCAAATGGAAAATTCGTAGAGCGCTTTAGGGAATCCGCCAGGGAGAGTATCATCAAAAAGAATCGATGAATCCTTGTAGTTGTAATGAGCACCATGTCCGAAAACGGCGTAATCTTTTGGTTCGGTTTCATAGTCCTGAATGACAACATTGGCTACTGAGTCATTGCTAAGATATCCTTGATGCGCGAAAAGTTGTTGCTTGTTTTGAGAAAAATAATTTTTTGCGGAGCTTGCCGAATCATTAAATGCGGTTAGAGGCAATTCATAGTACCTGATGTTTCCCGAACTAAAAAGAAAATTGGCTCTGTCAACTAGTTTTTGTTCCTGATCACTAAAACCACCCTGAGCAACCAATAGCAATGCTTTCCGATCCGGATATTCCTTAAGTATTTCTTTGTTTAAGAGATCGTTACTTAAGAGATTGGCAATTTTAAGAGATTGGATTAAAGAAGTGCGCGACATTTCGCCGCAAATAATAGGAAGCCCTGTGAACAAGGATACTTTCATTGTTGCAAATTCTGCGCAGGACTGTAAGTAAATTTTTTCAGAGCCATTTAGAAAAAGGGGTAAAGGGAAAATTGCCTGGAAATCGGAAGGACCTTTTCCGGAACTCTGAAGAGCATTTAAGAACTCTTTTGTTTCCTTAAGTTCGTTAAATTCAACACCCGAAGCTTTAAATGTTTTGGCGTAAAAATTGCAGACCATGTTGATTTCTGCAAACCAAACCAGAGCTATAAGAATAAGAAATGAATAGGCCCCGATTTTATTTTTGTTTAATAAGGCATTGAATATACGGTATAGAATTACAGCAACTAAAAGCGTGGTTGTGTAGTAAAAAATCCAATTGAATCTTCCCGAAGCCCGGAACTGTTTGATAATACCTGGCATTAAGTCGTAATATTTTTCAAAAGGCTCAAAGCAAAAAGGGATGGCCATTGCAAACAAGAGAACCCCAATTGCTGAAGGAAAGAGAAAGTTAAAAGGATAAGGGAATAACCAGATTGAATCTGATTTTTTTCGCAGCCTGGCAATTAGGATTGGAATCAGTGTTACAGTTGCCACTAGTCCAATGTATCCCATTCCTTCATAATGGTATTCTACTGATGCATTTGGAAATAAATTGATCAGGAGTTTGCCTGTAAAAGAGTTAGCGTTAATCAAAATATCTGCTATAGTAGAGCGACTCATTACGAAACCCCAAGGCGCCGTGGGACGGTCGGTAATACAATCAGTAAAAAATAAATACGTTTTTAGTATGAAAAA
Source organism: Bacteroidota bacterium (assembly GCA_028288545.1). GTDB lineage: Bacteria > Bacteroidota > Bacteroidia > Chitinophagales > LD1 > Bog-950. The sequence continues at coordinate 1,525 of JAQBNQ010000398.1, read as the reverse complement.
CGGGATAAGTACGCTTGCTATAAGCAGCAGTACAAATTTTAAATGATTTTTTATTCTCATCAGATTATATAAACTAAAAAGGAAAGCGATGAGCATGATATACATCCCTGTCATAGCCAGGTAATAAATGTGAATAAAAGAAAATAGGGTTAGTGTGAAAATGAGCCAGAGGAAATACTTAGCCCCCCCGTTTGTCTGAAAAAACCTTATTAGCAGATAGATTATGACGGGCAAAAAGCAAATGTAAGCCAAAGAGAAATGTCCGCCCATTCTTTGAATTTGAGGAGACAATAAGGTGATTAGGGCGGTGAACAAAACTGCCGGTAGTTCTGCTACACTTAATATCCGCAAGCTTTTAAAAGTGTATGTTGCCGCAATAATTACAGAGACGAAAATGAGGGATATCAGAATAAAGCGCAGGTGATCAATAATTGCAGGGAAAATTTTTATTAACGGCTTTAAAAGCCAGGCTAAAGCGGGTTGATTATCTGTAAAAGGGATGTTTTCTCCATAAGGATAATTCATTCCGCTAAAATGCGAGCCCGAATCATGAGCTAGGTAATACGCGAGAGTGTAATAGTTCTTAATTCCATCTCCGCCGTATCCCCCATAGATAATATGGTCGGCATTGAATAACTCATGAGAAAAAAATACCAACCAAAGGATTGCCGTTAGGGTTATAGCTAAAGCTAATCCTCTATATTTTGCCATTCCTTTAGTTCAAACTCCTGAAATCAACCGGTACCACTCTTGAAACTCCCTGCTCTGCCATGGTAACGCCGTAAATAGCATCTACCGATGACATGGTCATTTTGTTGTGGGTAACGATGATGAATTGAGATTCCTTCGAAAACTCGTTAATGATCTTATTGAACTTGGAAATGTTGCTGTCATCAAGAGGCGCGTCTACCTCATCAAAAATACAGAAGGGAGCCGGTTTAAGCAGGTATAGGGAAAACAAAAGCGCTGTTGCTGTTAATGTTTTTTCTCCACCCGATAGCTGGTCTATAACGGTTGGGCGCTTGCCTTTGGGTTTTGCAACGATCTCAATTTTTGATTCAAGCGGATCATCCGGATTTTCGAGGAACAGATCACATTGATCATCTGAACTGAAAAGAGTTTGGAAAACCGAGATGAAGCTTGTTCTTACTTTATTAAAAGCTTCGAGGAACTGTGTTTTAGCCGAATCTTCAATTTCTTTAATGGTATCTAATAGAGAAGTCTTTGCGTCCTCGAGGTCTTTCTTTTGGGCTACAATGAAGTCGTAGCGTTTTTTCATTTCGTCGAAAGCCTCCAAAGCCATCGGGTTTATTTCTCCAAAGTTTTCTAAACGCTTTTTCACTTTCTCAACTTCGGCCTGAACTTCCTCAAGCGGTTGGACCATTTCAAATTCTTCGTTCAACACCACATTAATGTCAACGTTAAATTCAACACTTAATCTTTCCTTTAAAGAAGCCAGCGAGAGTTTAAGTTCGTTGAATTTTTCATTTATGTCGTTCAGTACCAACACAACGTTATCCTTGCT
>JAQBNQ010000359.1 GCA_028288545.1 Bacteroidota bacterium | reverse complement strand
CCCATTGAGAAGCCCCGCGATAATAAAAACAACCAAGATCAGTATCATAAACAAGTAAGCCTTGCGACGGTGCGGCAATAGACGTTCTTTGGGCAGTGGTCATACGTGGCACCAATACACCTTGTGTTGAAGATGTTACATCAAGAACAGCGCTTGCATCAGGACTAGTGGTTCCAATACCAACGTTGTTATTTTGGGCAGAAACGGTATCAAAAGAAATGATGGCATAAGCCAGCAAAAGTGCCGGGAAGAATTTCTTCATAGTGCGGGTTAATTTTTGTGTGTCAAGGATAATTCAATGCCAATATAGGCGAAATCTGAACTTTGTAAAGTTTTTTTGTGCTAAAAAGCATTATTTCCACAAAATTAGGTTGAGTAATAGGCTCTATCGCCAAAGGGCACAGGGTAACTTTGTTGTTAAAATTATCTGACAAATGAAGAAGAACCTCTTTTTACTTACTGCCGCCTTGTTTTTACTATCGCTTTCCTCTTGCCTGGTAACAAAAAAGAAGTTCGATGAACAAATGGCTTTGGCTAATAAATATCTGGCCGAAAAAAATGATTGCGGTGATAAGCTTGCTAAGGCAAATGAAACAATAGATGACCTGAACAAGCAAATTGCCACGTTGAGTGATGAGATACAGAAGTTGAAGGATAACAACGCTTCGTTGAGCGATAAAGTAAAAAAACTGAATGATCTGAACGCCGAGAAAGAAGCTATCTGTCAAAAAGTAAAAGACCGGTTAAATGAAATCACCAACTCCTCTGCTTCTGAAAAAGATAAGTTGATGAAGCAGTTGGCTGAGCAGGAAAAATTGCTGATGGCCAAAGGTGAAGACCTGAACAAATTAAGCCGCGACCTTAACGACCGCGATGCGAAATTGCGCGAAATGCAGGCGCTGATAGCCAGAAAGGATTCCGCAGTGCAGGCACTTAAAAAGAAATTGACAGATGCATTGCTCGGATTTAATAACAGCGAACTTTCGGTATCAGTAAAAGACGGAAAGGTATATGTATCAATGAGCGATAAGCTTTTGTTTGGCACCGGAAGTTTTACTGTAGACAAAAGAGGAAAAGAAGCCCTTACCAAAATCGCAGAGGTATTAAACAAACAGACTGACATTAATATAGCCATTGAAGGACACACTGATAACAAGGCCTACATATCTACTACCACTGGCCCTGTTAACAGTAATTGGGATTTGAGTGTAATGCGGGCCTCAAACGTTACCAAAATACTGGTTGAAGAAGACAAGGTTGACCCTAAACGAATTACTCCTGCCGGAAAAGGTCAATTCTTCCCTGTAGAAAGTAATGATACTCCCGAGGGAAGAGGCAAAAACCGCCGCATTGAAGTGGTATTAGAGCCGGATATGAAGGCGATCTTCGACATATTGAATGGAGCTCAATAATTTAGCCCTCCTCTACAGTTTTACAGGCTATTCGCCTAATAAACGAATGGCCCGATAAACCAATAGCCTAATTTCATACATTCGCGCCATGTTTGGCTTAAAAAATCCCGCCAATCCCGAGGCCGAGATGGGCTTTTTTGATCATCTTGAAGCGCTTAGATGGCATCTTATACGTTCGGCAATAGCTATTGTGGCTTGCGCCTCATTTGTAGGTATATTTTACGATTTTGTTTTTGACAAGATCATCCTGGGCATTCAATCCAAGGATTTTCCTACCTATCGTTTGCTGTGCTGGATATCTACTAAAGTATCTTTTGCAAAGGATATTTGTATCGACCACGACATGAAAATACCCTTGCAGAATACCGCCATGTTCGGACAGGTTACTTTGCTGTTTCAATATTCAATTATTATTGGTTTGGTAATGGCATTCCCTTACATCATTTGGGAGTTGTGGCGGTTTGTTGCACCAGCCTTAAAGCCGGAGGAAGCAAAAAAAACAAGCAGGGTTATTTTGGCCTGTTCCGCATTTTTCTTTGCGGGCGTGTTGTTTTGTTACTTTATTATTATTCCTTTCTCTATCAACTTTGCAGTCAATTTTACTATTAGCCCCAGCATCCATAACAACTTTACCATTGATAACTATATTGATTTTTTCTCGGTAATGTTGTTGGCCATTGGGCTGGTTTTTGAATTGCCGATGATCGTTTATTTCCTATCCAAAATAGGCATTCTTAAGCCTGCCACTATGCGCAAAAGCAGAAGATACGCTATTCTTATCATTGCAATTGTTGCCGGCGTAATAACTCCTTCGCCCGATGTGTTTACGCAATGCCTTGTTGCCGTTCCTATTTATATTTTGTTTGAGATCAGTATTATGGTTTCAGCAAGGATTGAAAAACAGAATTTAAGAAAGAGTAGTTAGTACTTAGTAATTAGTAGTTAGATAACAGCCGTAAATTCAACTTATGAAAATTGCTATTGGAGGAGACCACGCAGGTTTTGATTACAAGGCAGAGGTGATCAAATATCTTAGCGCAAAAGGAATGGAAGTAAAGGACTTCGGACCCTATGTTAACGAAAGCTGCGACTATCCCGATTTTGCACACCCGGTGGCTACCGAAGTTGAAAAGGGGAATTTTGATTTTGGCATTTTGATATGTGGAAGCGCCAATGGTGTAGCTATGGCCGCCAACAAACACCAGGGGATACGCGCGGCCATTGTTTGGCAAAAAGAACTTGCCCAACTGGCACGTCAGCATAACAATGCAAATATTATTTGCTTACCCGCCCGTTTTATTTCTTTAGATGAGGCAAAGGAATTTGCCGATCTGTTTTTAAATACCGTCTTTGAGGGTGGAAGACACGAAAAGAGAGTGAATAAAATTGCCTGTTAATTTTATTACTTTTCACCTATGGTTTTCGACAGAAAGAATCTTACCAACGAGGAGCTAATTCATCTCTACAAATTAATTCTGAAGCCGCGTGTAATTGAGGAGCGGATGCTTAAACTTTTACGGCAAGGCAGGGTAAGCAAATGGTTTTCGGGTATCGGGCAGGAAGCAATTTCGGTGGGTGTAACCGCCGCACTGGACGATGATGAATATGTGTGCCCGCTTCACCGTAACCTGGGTGTGTTTACTACCCGAAACTGCGATCTGCAGCAATTGTTTGAGCAATTCCAGGGAAAACAAAATGGTTTTTCGCAGGGGCGTGAAAGAAGTTTTCACTTTGGCGTAAACGAGCATCACATCGTTGGCATGATCTCGCATCTTGGTCCGCAGCTTTGCGTGGGCGATGGCATTGCATTAGCAAGTAAACTAAAAAAAGAAAAAAAGATAACCGTTGCCTTTACCGGCGATGGCGGAACCAGCGAGGGAGATTTTCATGAGGCCTGCAACATCGCAGCTGTATGGGACCTGCCAATAATTATTCTTATCGAAAATAATGGCTACGGACTTTCTACTCCTGTTAATGATCAGTTCCGCTGCAAGTTTTTGGCGGAACGCGCTATTGGCTATGGAATGAAAGGATTGACCATTGATGGCAATAATATTCTTGAAGTATATCACACCGTTAAGGAATTGGCGAAAGATATGCGCAAAAAACCTTTCCCTGTTTTACTGGAATGCATGACCTTTAGAATGCGCGGACATGAAGAAGCCAGTGGTACGAAGTATGTGCCTAAAGAATTGTTTGAATTGTGGGAACAGAAAGACCCGGTAATGAATTACGAGAACTGGTTAATTGAAGAAGGCATCATCTCCCCTGATTACCCGGATATGCTGAGAGAAGAGATGGATCATGAAGTCCGCGCTGCTTTTGACAAGGCAGATGCGCAACCGGAAGTAGTGCCTGATACGGAGAAGGAAATACGTGATTTGTATCAGCCACCCCTCTCTAACTCCCTGCCTGTCCGGCGGGCAGGTCCCCAAAGGGGAGAGGATTTAGTTTCTCCTGTGTCTTCGGAGGAGGCGGGGAGGGAGCTTCGTTTAGTTGATGCAGTTCGCGAAGGTCTTATGCAAAGCATGGAACATTTTGACAACCTGGTTATAATGGGGCAAGACGTAGCAGAGTATGGCGGCGTATTTAAAGTGACCGAAGGTTTTGTTGAAAAATTCGGAAAAGAAAGAGTTCGCAATACTCCCTTATGTGAATCCGGAATATTAAGTGCCGCTTTAGGTATGAGCGTAAAGGGAATGAAGAGCGTTGTTGAAATGCAGTTTGCCGATTTTGTATCTACTGGCTTTAATGCAGTGGTCAACAATCTTGCAAAATCATATTGGCGCTGGGGACAAAACGCAAGTGTTGTTGTACGGATGCCCACCGGTGCGGGTGTTGGGGCCGGACCTTTCCATTCGCAAAGCAATGAAGCCTGGTTTTTTCATGTGCCGGGATTAAAGATTGTTTACCCCGCTTTTCCGGCGGATGCAAAGGGCCTGATGGCCGCCGCCATTGAAGATGGCAACCCTATCATGTACTTTGAACACAAAGCGCTTTACCGGAGTGTTGATGGCGAAGTGCCCGAAGATTATTACACGATTGAAATTGGCAAAGCCAAATTAGTTAGTGAAGGCGATGACGTTTCCATTATTACTTACGGAGCCGGAGTGCATTGGGCTTTGGAATTAATTAAACAAGAAAATATTTCAGCCGACATACTTGATTTGAGAACCTTGTTGCCATTCGACAAAGAAGCTATCGAAGCAACAGTAAAAAAGACGGGTAAGGTTTTGATATTGCACGAGGACACTTTAATCGGCGGGATTGGTGGTGAAATTGCTGCATATATTTCAGAAGAGTTTTTCGAAAATCTTGATGCTCCTGTTGTTCGGGTAGCCTCTTTAGATACTCCGGTTCCCTTTGCCATTGCTTTGGAGAAGAACTTTTTACCGAAGGACAGATTGAAGGATAAGTTGAAAGGCTTATTACAATACTAACCTTTACCGTTTTTCCATATTCCAAATAAATACCGCAGCCAGCGGCATCATTACTACCACCAATAAACAAATAGGATTTAGTTTACCCAAGTCCGCATAACTGTGCCACGCACAATTTGCGTGGTAAATAAAGGGGTAACAGGCACCTACAATATATATTCCTAAGCGATATTTAACGGACACCAACAAAGTGAACAGGCAGGCACAATAACTAATAGTATGTACTATATGCGACCAAACCGGCTCAGTACTGAATGGCGCAATCAAGCCATACACATGAACCGAAATACAGATGACTAAGAAAATCGTAAATAATATTTTGGTGATGACTTGAATTGCTTTCATGTGTGAAAGGTAAGCAAGATTTCATTTTTTCAGTTGCCCCATCCTTCAGGATGGGTTATAAGAAGAAAATTAATACCAGGGCTTTAGCCCTTTTAAATTGCCATTATAAAACCAAGGGCTGAAGCCCTGCATTTTGCTTTTAAATCATGATCCACGCCCTGAAGGGCGTGGCAACTTAGTGTTGACCAATCAATAAGCCAAATTCGGGCTCAACCACTTTTCCATCTCGGATAAGGACATTCCTTTTGATTTAGCCAAATGTTCAACCTGGTCTTTCTGTATTTTTCCTACACCAAAATACTTTACATCAGGACTTGCAAAATACCATCCGCTAACTGATGAAGCAGGATACATGGCGTTTGATTCCGTTAGTTTAATGCCGGTGTTCTTTTCTACACTCAATAAATCCCATATAAGCGGTTTCTCGGTATGGTCAGGACAAGCAGGATAGCCCGGCGCTGGTCGAATACCCTTGTATTTTTCTGCTATCAACTCTTCATTCGAAAGCTTTTCATCAGCTGCATATCCCCAAAACTCCTTACGAACTCTTTGGTGCAGTCTTTCGGCAAATGCTTCTGCAAGGCGGTCGGCCAATGCCTTCAATAAAATGCTGTTGTAATCATCCAGGTCCTTTTCAAATTCAGCAAGTTTCTTTTCAATGCCTAAGCCGGTGGTAACTGCAAAAGCACCAAAATAATCCTGTTTGCCGCTATTGCTATCTGCAATAAAATCAGCCAAACAATAATTAGGTTGGCTACCCGATTTTTTTGTTTGCTGGCGCATTTGGTGAAAGGTGGTTAGCTGCTTACCTGCTTCATCAAACACATCAATAAATTCGTTTTTTGCCGAGGCCGGAAAAATGCCGATCACGCCATTTGCGCTCATCCATTTCTCCTTAATTGCTTTTTTCAAAAGTGCCTGCGCATCATCAAAAAGCTTCTTTGCTTCTACTCCATATTTTTCGCTTTCAAATATCCGGGGGTACGTGCCACTCATTTCCCAAGTGCTAAAAAATGGGCTCCAGTCAATATACTCAGCCAACTCCCCGAGCGAATAATCATTGAAAACTTTAATGCCTATAAAGTTGGGTTTAGCTATTTCAGCTTTCTTCCAGTCAATCTTGTATTTATTTTTCCGCGCCTCATCCAGTGTAACATATTCTATATCACTTTTCCGGTTAGCGTGTATTTCACGCATGGCAACATATTCGCCTTTAACCTCCGCAGCAAAAACAGCACTGTCGTCTTTACTTAATAAGCGGCTTGCTACCGTAACAGCTTTTGAGGCATCTAATACATGCACCACGCTACCCGAATAAGAAGGTTCCACTTTTACGGCAGTATGTAGTTTAGAAGTAGTCGCGCCACCAATCATTAAGGGCTGCTTCATGCCGGTGCGTTCCATCTCTTTTGCAACATGTACCATTTCATCCAATGAAGGCGTAATAAGACCGCTAAGGCCAATTATCTGCGCTCCTTCTTCACGTGCCCGTTCCAATATCTTATCAGCAGGCACCATTACGCCCATATCTATGATCTCGTAATTGTTACAGGCCAGTACTACCCCAACAATATTTTTTCCAATATCATGCACATCGCCTTTTACCGTTGCCAGCAATATCTTGCCGTTGTTCTTGGTTGTATTTCCGCTGCGTTTTTTCTCTGCTTCAAGATACGGCAACAAATAGGCAACAGCTTTCTTCATTACCCTGGCGCTCTTTACAACCTGGGGCAAAAACATTTTACCGCTGCCAAAAAGATCGCCAACAATATTCATTCCGGCCATTAACGGGCCTTCAATAATTTCCAGTGGCTTATCGTATTTAAGCCTCGCTTCTTCGGTATCCGCATCAATAAATTCAACAATGCCTTTTACCAGGGCATGGGCAAGTCTTGATTCCACCGAACCGCTGCGCCATTCCTCATCAACAACTTCAGTCTTATCTTTTTTTCTTACTGTTTCAGCAAAGGTTAACAACCGCTCGGTAGCATCTTCTCTTCTGTCGAGCAATACATCTTCTACCCGTTCCAAAAGATCTTTTGGTATATCATCGTAAACCTCCAGCATGGCGGGGTTAACAATGCCCATATCCATTCCGTTTTTAATGGCATGATACAGGAAAGCCGAGTGCATTGCTTCCCGCACTGCATTATTTCCTCTAAACGAAAAAGACACATTACTTACACCGCCGCTAATATGCGCACCGGGCAGGTTTTCCCTGATCCATTTTGTGGCGCGGAAAAAATCCATGGCGTTTTGGCGGTGTTCTTCCATACCCGTTGCCACCGGAAAAATATTAGGATCAAAAATGATATCCTCGGCTGGAAACCCTACTGTTTCGGTCAATACTTTATAAGAGCGCTCGCAGATCTGAATTCTCCTTTCATAAGAATCAGCCTGGCCTTGTTCATCAAACGCCATTACTATTACTGCAGCGCCATAGCGCTTAATAATGTTGGCCTGCTTAATAAAATCTTCTTCCCCACCCTTTAATGAAATAGAATTTACAATTCCCTTCCCCTGCAAGCATTTTAATCCTGCTTCTATAATGTGAAACTTGGAACTATCAATCATCACCGGCACTTTCGAAATATCCGGTTCGGACGCGCAGAGGTTCAGGAATTTTTTCATGGCCTCTTCGCCATCCAACATCCCTTCGTCCATGTTTATATCAATCACCTGTGCACCACCCTGTACCTGGTCGAGCGCCACAGCAAGTGCATCTTCGTATTTATCTTCCTTAATAAGTTTTAAAAATTTGGCTGAACCGGTAACGTTGGTTCGCTCGCCTATATTCATAAAGTTGGACTCTGCAGTTAAAGCCACCGGCTCCAAACCGCTTAACTGCATAAACTGGTAACGATGCGGCTTTTTGCGTGGCGAATATTTATCGGCCACTTTCGAAAACACGGCAATGTGATCGGGGGTAGTACCGCAACAACCACCAACAATATTTACAAAACCACTTTTACAAAAATCTTCAATATCCAGGCCCATCATATCAGGCGTTTCATCGTAACCGCCAAAAGCATTTGGCAAACCGGCATTAGGATAAACGCTTACCCAGGTATGTGCAACATTTGATAAGGTTTCCAGGTAAGGGCGCATATCTTTTGCACCCAAAGCACAGTTTAAGCCAACGGATAAAAGATTAGCGTGTTTAATAGATATCCAAAACGCTTCAGTAGTCTGGCCGCTTAAGGTCCGGCCGCTGGCATCGGTAATTGTACCCGAAACGGATACCGGCAGATTAGTACCCATCTCTTCCTGCACTTTCATAATGGCAAAAAGAGCGGCTTTGCAGTTTAACGTATCAAAAACGGTTTCGACTAAAAGCCAGTCTACGCCGCCGTCAATTAGGCCACGTGCCTGTTCGGCGTAGGCATCCACCAGTTCGTCAAAAGTTATGGCGCGGTAGCCGGGATTGTTTACATCCGGTGATAACGACGCTGTTCTGTTAGTGGGACCAAAAGCACCAGCCACGTACCGGGGCTTGTGTGGTTCTCTTTTAGTGAATGCATCTGCAGCCTCCCTTGCAATTTTAGCCGACTCGAAATTTAATTCGTAAGCCAGTTTTTCGAGGTGATAATCCTTTTGCGCTATCCAGGTAGATGAGAAGGTATTGGTTTCAATTATATCTGCCCCTGCCCCAAGGTATTGCTCGTGAATTTCTTTGATGATCTGTGGCTGCGTGATTGAAAGCAGATCATTATTACCGCGCAGATCGTGCGTATGGTCTTTAAATCTTTCAGCGCGGAAATCTTCTTCGCTTAAAATGTGCCGTTGTATCATGGTGCCCATGGCCCCATCAAGTACTAATATCTTCTTTTCAAGCTGTTCGGCTAAAGTGGGTTTGCTACTACTCATTCTGTCAAAAAATTTAGGTATTTTTTGATACATGCAAATCAGGAAAAGTGTGGTAAGGTTGTTAGAATAGTTTACATCTTATCTAACAGGAATTGGCACCTTCTTAGGTAATTCGGAATGCGGATTTCGGAATGCGGATTTAAATCCGAATACCAAATACCATTCCGAACCCAAAGGGTTGTCAAGACTTCATAGGGCCTGCCCCTCCGTCTTTCTTGATAAGCATGAAATCAAAGAACGCGGCAAACTTACATATTCTGACCGACAAAGTCAATAGCTGCCTACAGTTTAAGCAGGTTTACACGTAACCCTATGTCCGCACCAATAAAATGCTGGTATTCCCTCCAATCCGGATGGGCCTTGTCCTGCAAGCTAAACATGTAGTAGTTAGGTCCTATCAGGAAGGTACATCTCTTGGCAAATTTTATCTCGGCATTCAACTCGCCTCCTACCGAAAATCGGTGATGCGTATCTGCTGAAAGTTGCACCACCTCGCCCGTGTTATTATCCACCTTATATCCTGTAAAACTGCCCACTGCAATACCTGGGGTTAAGGCAAAACGCTTCGTATTTATTATAGCCAATTCAGCTAAAAAGTAATGCCCGAAAAAATGCGCCTGCGAATTATTGAAATACGTAGTGTAGCGACCATTATCCAACTGCGGAGCAATATTGTTGTTGCTTAGTCCCGGCGCCGCAAAATTGTATAAGAACTGGTATCCGATACGCAGTCGCCTGAATCCAAGCAGTGCTTCACCTTTGGCGTGAGCAGACCATCCCTGCTCGCTTTTAAAGATGGTGCGGGGGCCGTCAGGGGTACCTACATTATACAATTGATCCCTGGTAAGCATAGCTCCTGCGCCGCCACGCAAGCCAAGGTACAGTTGAACTGGTTGGCCGTATGTGGCGCAAAGCGTCAACAGGCCTATCATGATAGCTAATGAACGTTTCATAAGTCATGGTTTTAAATAAAACTTTTTTCACTTTCACATTTTTACACTTTAGCGTTTACATTTGCACCCTTATGAACGTTACCGAACATCTTAATAACGCCAAAGGGACTCTTTTTAGTATCGAGGTTTTACCTCCACAAAAAGGAAAAACCATCGACGACCTTTTAAAGGTGATAGAGCCATTAATGGAGTTTAAACCTCCATTTATTGATGTCACTTATCACCGTGAAGAGATTATATACAAAAAGCGGACCGATGGTTTAATGGAGGAAGTGCCAATACGCCGCCGTCCGGGTACTGTGGGCATTTGTGCAGCCATTAAAGGCAGATTTAACGTTGATACCGTGCCGCACTTAGTATGTGGTGGATTTACGCCTGAAGAAACTGAGGATGCGCTTTTTACATTGCATTACCTGGGCATAAACAATGTTTTGTTGTTGCAGGGCGATGCCGATAAAGTGCAAAAATCGGGTGGACCTAAGCCTTCAGCGTATAAATACGCCAGCGACCTTGTACACCAGGTAGCCCGTATGAATAAGGGGAAATTTTTACACGAGGAAACGGAGAACGAACTGAAGACAAATTTTTGCATAGGAGTTGCCGGATATCCCGAAAAGCATTTTGAAGCACCAAATCTTGGCACCGATTTGAAATGGCTGAAACACAAAGTTGATTGCGGCGCACAGTACATCGTTACCCAAATGTTTTTTGACAACAAGAAGTATTTTGCGTTTGTTGAAAAATGCCGGGAATTGGGCATTAATGTTCCAATTATTCCAGGCTTAAAAGCTTTGGCGACTAAAACGCAATTGAATGTGCTGCCTAAAATGTTTCATATTGATATACCGGAAGAACTTGCCGATGCAGTTGAGAAATGTAAAGATGAAAAAGCCGTAAAACGCGTTGGTATAGAATGGGCTATTCAACAATCTAAAGAGTTAAAGGCGGCAAACGTTCCATGCCTGCACTATTACACCATGAGCCGAAGTGAGGCTACTATTGAAATAGCTAAAGCTGTTTTTTAAATTTTGACAAACGGTAATTGAAAACTGCCATATACCATATAAGGGTTAATGCCACCCGGAGAATCGGAAATGGTTAGTTGAAATCTTCCTTTTACTATAGTTGCATTGGTTTTGTCGTCAAGCAAATATCCGCTATGATAAGAATCGATAATAAAGTTTTGATCGCCGCCCGAGAGGTAGAGATTTTCCGAAACTCCATTCATTCCAATCCGACCGGCATAGCCGTTATCAAAACAAGCCTGCGCTTTGTAGGTACCGGCACCGGTTATCTTTAATGCGGAATTTAAAAACAAGGACATGGTTTGTTTCGCTGAAGAACCGTTACTATAATCAAAGCTAAGTTTGCTATCGGGTGTAAAAGCACCAACCGGATAACCATAAAATGGGCCAATGGCGGCAGTTAACGGCATTCGTTGCGCATGGTATTGCGTATCGAAACACCACCCATTCATAAAAGGGGGAGAAATTAGTTTTTCATTACCAGGGCCTATGATAATAGGCGAAACAGACCAGGTAACAGAACTGGTTGAAGTATCGTAAACGGGCTTATACTGCTGTTCTTTTTGGCAGGAGGCGAGGGTAACTGCTGCTGTGATAATAATAACTATGTACCCTGCGTTTTTCATAACTTATATTTAGTTGATGACAAACGTAGCGTTTTGCTCTCCTCAAATTTTAAGGCATTACCATATAACAGGTATCATTTACCCATTAGCATGTTTTAGGTGATAAGATGTAAGGACAAACGGCCCCCATGGTGTGTTTGAAAACAACCTGCGGACCAATACCCGGTGATTAGTTCAACGATTTCATATCAATTACAAAGCGATAGTGAACATCGCCTTTCAGCATTCTTTCGTACGCATTATTTATTTCACTGATAGGAATAACTTCTACATCGCTCATAATGCTATGTTCTGCGCAGTAGTCCAACATCTCCTGGGTTTCTTTAATGCCCCCTATCAACGAACCGGCAAGTCTTCTGCGTTTGCCTATAAGATTGAAGGCGGCCACCTGTGGCGCTTCAGGTGGAACACCCAATAATATCATAGTACCGTCTAAGCGAAGAAGGGACAGATACATATTCAAATCATGCTGAGCGGAAACGGTATCAATAATAAAGTCGAAATAATTTTTTACAGCTTTTACGGCGTTTTCGTCTTTAGTAACAACGAATTTATGTGCGCCTAATTCTTTGGCATCTTTCTCTTTGTTTGCCGAGGTACTTAACACGGTAACTTCCGCACCCATTGATGCCGCAAATTTTACGGCCATGTGGCCAAGCCCTCCCAGACCCAACACAGCTACGCGACGGCCTTTACCAACTTTCCATTCGCGCAAAGGCGAATAAGTGGTAATGCCTGCACATAACAAGGGAGCCACGCGATCAAGGGATAGTTTTTCAGATACCTTGAGTACGAAACTTTGATCCACAACAATTTTATCTGAGTATCCTCCGTAGGTAGGTGTTTTACCATCCATGCCTATACTATTATAGGTGCCCACAAATTTCACCTCACAATACTGCTCATAACCCTGCTTGCAACTTGTACATTCACGGCATGAATCTACCAGGCAACCAACACCCGCCAGATCACCCGTTTTAAATTTTGTAACATCCGAACCAACCTTTACCACCTTGCCAACAATTTCGTGGCCTGGTACCATGGGGTAGATTGAACCGCCCCACTCATTTCGCACTTGGTGGATATCGGAATGGCAAACACCGCAATACAATATTTCAATCAATACATCATTTGCACCGGGTTCGCGTCTTTCAAATTTAAATGGGCCAAGTACGCTCGTAGCATTGGGAACGGCATAGCCTTTCGCTGGAATCATGATATAGGTTTTAGTTTTTAAGGAAGAAACAGAACAAAGGAGAAGTTCAAAGGTTCAGTGTTTCTGCCGTTATTTAGGTGGTTCAAATACAGAGCCACAGTTTTTGCAGGTTCTGAGTTCAAGATTTGAGTAGAAACGGTTTAATACTACAGGTAAATCTTTTACGATATCCTTTACCGGCAACTTCTCTTCATATAAAAAATGTCCGCAGTTTTCGCAATACCATTGAAAGCCGTCAAACATTCCTTCGGGGCGTTTCACTTCCATAACAAGGCCCACCGTATTTACAGGGCGCCTGGGCGAGTGCGGGGTTCTTGCAGGTAAAAGAAAAATTTCTCCCTCTTTAATGGGTATATCTACCGCCTTTCCGTCTTCCACAATCTTCACTACTATATCTCCCTCAAGCTGGTAAAAAAACTCTTCGGTTTCATTGTAGTGAAAATCCCTGCGTTGGTTAGGGCCGCCCACCACCATTACAATAAAGTCATCGGTTTCACTGTAAACTACCTGGTTCATTACCGGTGGCTTAAGCAAATGACGATGCTCGTCTATCCACTTCTTAAAGTTTAAAGGCCTGATGGCTCCCATGTAAATTGATTTAAAAATTTATTTCGCAAGCTATTATTTCACTTCTCACAACGCCAATTTCCCGGTATTGCTCATGATACTTTCCATCGGTCAACACATACTTCACCACTGTTTTGTCCTCCGGGTAAACAATAAAATATTCCTTTACCCCAAATTGTTCGTAGATATCAAATTTCACTTTGGTGTCGCTAAAGGCATTGGATGGCGAGATAATTTCGAAAATGACATCAGGAGCATCGTGTATTTTGCCATCTCTTACGATAGTGAGCCTGGCGGTTGAAATAAATATCAAATCGGGCTGAACTACGTGCGTCCCAAGAAACACATCCATAGGAGCCACAACTATTTCGCCGGACTTGCTTTTCCTTAATTGAATCTTTATTTCCGTGAATATGTCCCCAACTACGGTTTGATGCCCATAACCGGGTGAAGCTTCTTTAACCACAAAGCCATCAATCAGCTCTATGTGCGCATCCGGAATCTGCATAAATTCCTCAACTGTTAGCTTCTTTTTTATTTCGGTGACAATCATAAACAAGTCTTTGTTCAAATATACTAATTTTCAGCCTGAATAAACTTAACAGCCCTCTCTATGAATCTCGATTTAAAAGGTAAAAATGCTTTTGTTGGTGGAAGCAGCAAGGGAATTGGAAAAGCGATTGCATATGAGTTGGCAAGGCTTGGTGCAAACGTAACATTGGTAGGCCGCGAGGAACCATCGCTAATGCAATGCCTGATTGATATGAGCTTTATTGGCAGTAGTGAACAAAGGCATGATTATGTAGCCGTTGATTACAGTCACCCCGATAAGGTAAAATCGGCGGTAGAGCGACACATGAAAAAGAGTAACAAAACCTATCACATACTGGTAAACAACACGGGTGGCCCGGCTTCGGGGAAAATAGTGGATGCCAAAGAAGATGAATTTATTAAGGCGATTGAAGCGCACCTTATTTGCAACCATCTTTTGGCTGGTCTTTTTATTGACGGGATGAAAAAAAGCGGGTACGGGAGAATCATAAATATTATTTCTACATCGGTAAAGCAACCGTTGCCCAATCTGGGGGTTAGCAACACCACGCGCTGGGCAGTGGCAGCATGGGCAAAAACCATGGCAAACGAATTGGGTGAATTTGGCATTACGGTTAACAACGTATTGCCCGGAGCAACCGAAACGGAGCGCCTGCATAGTCTTGCAAATGCCAAAAGCGAGAAGACGGGAATTGCTGTAGAAAAAATAAAAGAAGATATGCTGCGCGAAATACCTATGAAGCGTTTTGGCAAACCCGAGGAAGTTGCAAACGCTGTGGCCTTTTTAGCATCCCCTGCGGCAGCTTATATTAACGGCATAAACGTGCCGGTAGATGGTGGCAGAACAACAAGTTTATAATTGCCAGGAATGGAGAAGATTCAAAACTATATAAATGGTCAATTAATTGAGCCAGTATCGAAAAAATACCTGGACAATTACGAGCCGGCTACCGGCCAGGTTTACTCGTTAGTTCCTGATTCGGATAGCAGTGACATTCAGCTAGCCGTTGAAGCAGCTAAAACCGCATTTCCTTTATGGAGCAAAACAGGATTGGAAGACAGGATGATGATCCTGTTAAAAATTGCAGATGGCATTGAACGGCGTCTTGAGGAATTTGTGGCAGCAGAATCGCGCGATAATGGAAAGCCTCTTAAACTAGCCCGGGCCATGGATATTCCACGCGCAATTTCCAACTTCCGGTTTTATGCTTCCGCTGTTCAGCATTTTTCTTCAGAGAGCCACCCTATGCCTGGCGGTACAGTTAACTATACGTTGCGGCAACCCATTGGTGTTGTTGGCTGCATCTCTCCATGGAATTTGCCATTGTACTTATTTACCTGGAAAATTGCTCCGGCTCTCGCCACTGGTAATTGTGTTATAGCTAAACCCAGTGAAATTACACCCTACACGGCCTATCTTTTATCAACTGTTTGCATAGAAGCAGGCCTTCCCGCCGGCGTGTTGAACATAGTACATGGTCTTGGCGGCAAAACGGGACAAGCAATTATTGAACACCCTGAAATAAAAGCCATCTCCTTTACAGGCGGAACAGAAACGGGTAAGCGCATTGCTGCAACTGCAGCACCCATGTTCAAAAAGTTATCGCTGGAGTTAGGCGGAAAAAATGCTACGGTAGTTTTTGCCGATTGCGATTTTGAAGAAGCTGTAAAGGAAAGTGTAAGGTCTTCGTTTTCAAACCAGGGTGAAATATGCCTGTGCGGTTCGCGCATTTTTGTTGAAAGAGGGATATATGAAAAATTCAAAACTGCTTTTGTAGAAAAGGTAAAAGCGTTGAAGGTAGGTGACCCGAATGAACAAAGCACCGACCAGGGTGCCATCGTTTCGCTCCAACATAAGCAGAAGGTTCTGTCATATATTCAATTAGCAAAGGAAGAGGGAGGGGAAGTTTTAAGTGGAGGAATTGAACTTCAATTAAAAGATCGCTGCACCGGGGGCTATTTTATCGCACCTACGGTTATTGAGGGCTTGGACTACAAATGCCGGACGCAACAGGAAGAAATATTTGGCCCGGTGGTTACCTTAACCCCATTTGAAACAGAAGATGAGGCACTGACTATGGCCAACTCCGTAAAATATGGACTTGCCTCTTCTATCTGGACAAACAACCTTAAACAAGCTCATCGTGTTTCAGAAAAAATTGAAGCAGGAATTGTTTGGGTTAACTGTTGGTTACTGCGCGATTTAAGAACGCCTTTTGGCGGGGTTAAAGCTTCGGGTGTAGGACGTGAAGGGGGATGGGAGGCTATGAAGTTTTTTACCGAGGCAAAAAATGTTTGTATCAAAGCATAAATGCAGCTACCAGATTCTGTCCGTAAAATTCTTAACGAGCCGTTAAACCAAATTGCATTTCTGCTCTTTTTGTTCCAGGCTGTATTCGTTTCAGCCCATTGCGACCAATACGACCAAAAAGCCTTTAATGCCATTTGCGATTTTATTTTCGAGCACGGCATTGGCAATGCTTACAAATGCACGGTCTTCAACTATCCGCCATTAATTTGTTACCCGCTATACCTTTTCGGTAAACTTCAGGGTAACATCCAAAACATTGATCGGTACTTTTATCTTTTTAAACTCTTCGCTTTATTATTCGACTACATTGGGGCCTTAATAATGGTGGTTTTAGTGGGAAATAGTAAGAACAAAATATTTCTTCTTCTTTTTATGGTACTTAATCCAGCCTTCATTTATAACTCGTATTGCTGGGGCCAGGTTGATTCTGTGTTGTCATGCCTTGTGTTATTGTCGTTTGTTTCATTATACAGGGAGAAATTGTTGTGGGCTGTTTTATTTTTTGTGCTTGCAATTAATTTTAAGGTGCAGGCCATTGTATTTTTTCCGCCATTGTTATTGATGGGATTATATAAATTTTGGGGTAAGCTAAAAGCAAGGGATGTTTTAGGCGCATTACTTACCGCGCTGCTAGCAGAAGTTATTATTGTTGTACCGTTTTTAATTACCGGCGAAACCGGCAGTGTAGTAAAAGCTTTCGCCGGCTCGGTTGATTTTTTTCCGGTAACTGATATTAGCGCATCTAACTTATGGTTTCTCTTATTCGGTGAGCAGGCCATTAAAACTTCTGATCAACTACAGTGGATGTTCATTACCTATAAGCACTGGGGATTACTGATATTTGCCACAACATCTTTTTTTGCACTTTACCCTTTGTTTGCTGCATGGCTTTCAAAAGTATTCAGGCGCAAAGAAATTATGATTGATTTAAACAATATACTTGGTGCCTTTGCCATTATACCTTTGGTGTTTTTCTTTTTCAATACTCAAATGCACGAAAGATATTGTCACCCGGCATTCTTTTTTATTGCGCCTTTTGCCTTTGCAACGCGGCGGTATTTTCTTTTTGTATTGATGTGTATTGCTTATTTTGGAAGTATGGAACGCGTTGTGGATTTTTTTTATTTCCCGAATGACGGGATTTTAATTTTCAACCAGCGTTTTATGGCCATAGAATATTTTTCGACCATCATTTTATTGTTTTATTTCCTGTACCGTGATTTTTTGAAACTTCAAATGAAGAAAACTTATGAGCGACAAACTTCCTAAACCAATGGGCCTTTACCCGATGACCAGAAAGGCCGGAAATTTACTTTTTGTTTCGGGCATGGGTCCAAGAGAGGCGGGAACCGATAATATTCCCGGACTTGAAATAGACAAATACGGCAATTATAAAAGCTTTGATTTTGAAGCCCAGGTCCATTCTGTTTTTAAGAATGTAAAAACTGCTTTGGATGAGGCGGGAAGCGGATGGGATAAAATTGTGGATGTAACTGTATTTCTGGTAAACATAAAGCGTGACTTTCAGG
>JAQBNQ010000344.1 GCA_028288545.1 Bacteroidota bacterium | reverse complement strand
ATAGCAATGCCGCTAAGCTGGTCATCGCGCTGGGTCAATAAAATTTCTGAGGGATTCAATACCGGTCGCAAACCTTCACCGATCATTTCATAAATGCCTATTTCGGATGTTGAACCAAATCGGTTTTTAGTGGTGCGTAAAATGCGGTAGGTGTAATTTCTATCACCCTCGAATTGCAAAACCGTGTCAACAATGTGCTCCATTACTTTTGGGCCGGCAATCATTCCATCCTTGGTAATATGGCCAATCAGGAAAATTGGAATAGATGTTTCCTTCGAAAATCTTTGCAACTCGGCAGTGCATTCCCGCACCTGCGAAACACTGCCGGGCGTTGATTCGATGTAAACGGTGTGCAAAGTCTGGATAGAATCAATAATGATAATATCGGGGCTAAGCTCAACCGCTTGTTTAAAAATCTGCTGTGTATTGGTTTCGGTCAATATAAAGCACTGGTCGTTTTTAATACCCACCCTGTCGGCACGGAGTTTTATTTGCGCATCGCTTTCTTCACCGGTTACGTACAAAACCTTTAATCCATTTAATTTTAATGCCAGCTGCAACATTAAAGTTGATTTGCCTATGCCGGGTTCCCCGCCAATTAATATTAAAGAGCCCTGCACAACGCCTCCGCCCAATACGCGGTTCAACTCGCTATCCTGGGTATCTATCCGGCGCGTTTCCAGTTCGTGAACTTCCTTAATAGGGACCGGTTTTGCTTCTTCGTTTCTTTTTACTGTGTACCCCTTTTTCTCTTTCAGCTTTTCCTCGTCCTTATTTATTATTTCTTCGGCATAGGTATTCCACTCGCCGCAAACGGGGCACTTGCCTACCCATTTCGGAGATTGGTTGCCGCAACTCTGGCAAAAATAAACTGCTTTTGATTTAGCCATAAATACAGGATAGAACGCCTGCCTTGCCGGCAGGCAGGCTGATTAATTATGATTTTTATGATCAAAGGCAATGATATGATAAAGCGTTATGCATTGACCGGAAATTAAAATACACCACAGATTCACAAATTTAATGCAGGATAAAATAGTTTCTTAAGCTTTTACGCTTATTCCTAATTCGTCAAGTTGTTTTTTATCTACTACCGTTGGCGCATCCATCATCAAATCCCTTCCGCCTGCAGTTTTAGGGAAAGCCATCACATCGCGGATGGTTTCGCCGCCCGAGAGGAGCATTACCAAACGGTCAACTCCAAAGGCGCAGCCCCCGTGAGGCGGTGCTCCATAACGGAAAGCGTTGAGCATAAATCCGAATTTACTTTCCTGGTCCTCAGGCGTTATTCCCAATTTGCCAAAAACCCTTGCCTGTATATCTCTTTGGTGGATACGGATAGAGCCGGAAAGTATTTCGTTGCCGTTAATGACCATGTCATACGTTTGGGCGCGAACACGTGTTGGGTCGCTGTCAAAATATTGCATGTCGTCTAAATGTGGTGAGCAGAATGGATGGTGGGCAAAAGTTATTTCGCCGCTTTCCTCATCTTTTTCAAATAAAGGGAAATCCACTATCCACAATACA
The DNA here is from genome assembly GCA_028288545.1 of Bacteroidota bacterium. Lineage (GTDB taxonomy): Bacteria > Bacteroidota > Bacteroidia > Chitinophagales > LD1 > Bog-950. The sequence continues at coordinate 10,870 of JAQBNQ010000344.1, read as the reverse complement.
CTCCACGCTTTAGGGTCTATCCAGTTATTTTTTTTCGCCAGTTCCAAACGCAGATCGCCCAATGACTTGCGGACTTTGGATATTTTATCCGAGCCAATAAGCAATAAATCACCTTTTTGGGCATCAAATACTTTTCCTATTTGGCGCAGTTGTTCTTCATTGTAAAATTTATCTACCGAAGATTTTACAGTGCCATCTTCATTAAAGCGAATATTAACCAATCCACCTAAGCCACGATGAGTTACTTTAACAAACTCAGTTAATTCATCCAATTGTTTGCGGGTATAAGTGGCGCATCCTTTGGCATTTAATCCGGCAACCAGCCCACCATTGGCAATGGCAGTATTGAAAACTCCAAACTCCGAGGCCGGAAGCACTTCATTCAACTCAACAATTTTGCAATCAAAACGCAGATCGGGTTTGTCCGAGCCGTACAGTTTAAGCGCATCGTGATATTTTAAGCGGGGCAGTTCTCCCAAATCATAATGTTTCACTTTTTTGAAAACATGCGAAATCATTCCGCTAAAGGTTTCAAAAATGTCTTCCTGGTGCACAAAGCTCATTTCACAATCTATCTGCGAAAACTCTGGTTGGCGGTCACCACGAAAATCTTCATCGCGGAAACACCTTGCTACCTGGTAATAACGATCCATTCCCGCTACCATTAAAAGTTGCTTCAAAATTTGCGGCGATTGAGGCAGCGCATAAAAGCTGCCATGCTGCAAACGCGATGGAACTAAAAAATCTCTTGCTCCTTCGGGTGTGGACTTAACCAGGTTAGGCGTTTCAATTTCAATGAATTCCTTTCCATCCATATATTCGCGCACGGCACGGATAATATGAGCCCGCATAATCAGCCTATCACGCAATTGTGGACGGCGAATATCAAGGTAACGGTACTTTAAACGTAACTCCTCGTTGCCATCGCTGTCGTTTTCAATCAAAAAAGGCGGTGTTTCCGATTCGCTGATAACATTCAACTCATTCACTGTTATTTCAATTTCGCCGGTCGGTATATTCAGGTTTTTGCTGGTACGCTCTGTTACTTTTCCTTTAACCTGTATCACAAATTCGCGTCCAAGTTTATTCGCCCTGTCGCACAATGCAACATCCGCATCATTGTTAAATACCAACTGCGTAATACCGTAGCGGTCGCGCAGGTCCACAAATGTCATACCGCCTAAAGCCCTTGTTTTTTGCACCCAGCCACTCAGGGTTACTTCTTTTCCTGCGTTTGCAAGGTTTAGCTCGCCGCAGGTGTGTGTTCTGTACATAATTCGGTTTTTTGAGGTGGCTAAAATAACCGTTTTGCCGATAAAGCGGTTTCAGTGCTACGAAGCTGAATGAACTGCCCCTGTGTTAAAAGCACGTTCAGAGCGGATTTTTCCGACCCATTTACAACGGATTCCTTACTTTTAACATCTTTTTCTTGAGCGATAAGCTAAGACCAGGGCTTATCGATTACGATAATGAATTTAAAAGCACCCATTGAAGAATTTCTGCATTTTACTCTTTTCCCTGTTTTTGATCAGTCAAAAAACCAACGCCAGCCATATAACCGGGGCTGACCTTTCCTATGCTTGTTTGGGGAATAACCAGTATAGCGTTACATTACGTTTGTACCGCGATTGCTGTGGTATAACCCCGGGAAATGCGGTTTCCATGGAGCTTTATAATGGCTGTACTTCTTCCGTTGTAAGCACATTTAATCTGAATGAAGTTGGAGTTCCAACGGAAGTTTCGGAACTCTGCCCGGCGCAACTTTCCCAAAGTACTTGCAACGCAGGCACGTGTACTAGTAATGGAAATCCGGCTGCGGGAAGCTATCCAGGTATTCAAGCGTATATTTATACCGGTACAGTGACCCTTCCTTCGCAGTGCAATCAATGGTATTTTAGATTTAGTTCATGCTGCCGAAATGGGGCTATAACTAACCTTATAGGTGCTAATACGGCTAGCTTGGGTTTGGGTATTCAAGCTATGGTAAACAACATGAATGATCCACTTACTGGTCAACCTTACTGCGATAGTTCCGTCACTTTTACCACCTTACCGGTTCCTTTTGTTTGCCTAAATTCGAATTTTACTTTTAACAATGGTGGAGTGGTAACTTATGGGGATTCTGTCAGCTACAGCCAAATTGCCCCCCTTAGCGACACATATACCTCCCTTGGTTTCAATGCGGGTTGGAGTGTTTCAAGCCCGATTCGAAATTCCTCTGGATTTCAGTTTGATCCATCCACCGGACAAATTGCATTTATTTGTCCATACCAGGAAGTTGATGTAATGGCGATTCAGGCATTTCAGTACAAAAATGGAGTGCTTATTGGCTCAACAATTCGGGATATTCAGGTCAATATTTTTCCTTGTACCATAACCATTCCCGATCAAAACCCGATCAGTAATGTTCAACATGCCAATGAGGTAGATTCGGTGACCGTTCAGGTTTGTCCGGGTACCCCACTTCAGTATGATATTATATGTACCGATCCGGCAAATCATAACTTATCTGTAAGCAGTAATATTAATGCCGCCATACCCGGAGCAACATTAACCCAGATCGGTACCGGTGATACAATCATTGGCCGCGTTACATGGACACCACTGCCAGGTGATACCGGATGCCATAATTTTATTGTAACACTTAAAAATGACGATTGCCCTATTAACGGCAGCCAAACCAGGGTTTATACTATTTGTGTTTTTACTAAAGTGCAGTTGCTGGCAGCCAGCATAGCTTTTTGTAGCAACCCTGTGCAATTAACGGCTACCGGCGGAACGAATTTTACCTGGAGTCCAACTGCGGGCTTAAATAATCCGAATATTTATAATCCCACGGCTTCACCTTTGACGCCTACCGAATATCATTTTACCAGTGATTGCGGAACAGATTCTGTTTTTGTAGATGTACATCCTCCGTTTATTTCAAGCGTTGCGCCCAATGGCAGCATTTGTCAAAACGGGCAGATACAGTTAAACGCAAACCCGGATAACTCATATGCTCCCTACTCATACCGATGGGTACCAGCCACAAATCTGTTTGATCCGGTTTCGGGGTTGCTGAATGATACAGTACCTAATCCTATTGCAAGTCCTTTACAAACTACTATTTACAAATGTTATATCACCGGCAATAACGGCTGTACCAACGTTGATTCGCTTACTGTTACTGTTGCGGGAACAGGCCCACCGGTATTTGTAACAGCAAATCCAACTACAGTTTGCCCCGGCGACCCTGTGATACTGGACGTTTATTCAAGCCCCAGGAGTTGTGGTATCAGTCAAACGCCTTGTACAGGTAATAATGCGCAAGTACAAGTGGGGGCGGCAACTACTTTAACGCCGACAAACAGCGCTACGCAATACCCCACCATATATGGGCACTTTAGTAAAAGTGCTAGGCACCAGTTCCTGTATTTTTCCAGCGATCTGCTTCCAACACTCGGAAAAGGTGGGGCTATAAAAAGCATTTCATTTTTTGTTGGACAGGTAAATACAGCCAACGATACCATGCAGAATTTTGAAATAAAAATGGGCTGCACACAGGCTACTCAGCTTACAAGCTGGGAGCCTAATCTTGTTACAGTTTTTACTCCAAAATCGGTGGCTGTAACCAACGGATGGATAACACATACCCTTGATTTTCCTTACAATTGGGATGGCTCCTCTAATCTTGTTGTAGAGGTTTGTTTTAATAACGCCGCCAACGGAACGTTGAATTCAAAAATGCGTTTTACGGCTACTTCTGTTCCTACAGTTTATTATTCTAAAGGAAATATTCCTCAGTGTGGTAATACGGGAACACCGGCCACCAGTGTTAACCGACCTAACGCCCAGTTTAATGTTTGCATCACCGATATTTCGAACTTGCCGGTTGCCTGGGTTCCTGCAACAGGGGCTAATGCACCTACGCCTGCAAATATTGACAGCACCCTGGCACATCCCACTACTCCGCAGGTTTATCGCGCAAACGTTATCTCGCCGGGCGGGTGCGTAAGCAGCAATTATATTTACGTTGCAGTGGATACCTCATTACACTTTTATGCCTCGCCGCACGATACTTTCCTGTGTAATCCGGGGCCTTTACAATTACGTGCTACTGCTATTGGCAATCCTTTGCCCAACCAGGTTTTTGGTTATAATTGGACTAATCTTACTACAAATACTTCAGCAGGAACCGGTGCAACGCTAACTGTAAATCCAGGCGTTTCTACAGATTACCTGGTAACCTTAACTGGCGGGGCCTGTACAAGAACCGACACGGTGCATTTGCGCATAGGCACTAGTATTCCGGTAAATCTTACTATTGATTCTATTAGCTGTAATGGCGCTGCTGATGGGAAAATTATTGCTGTACCAACCGGAGGAACGCAACCTATAGTTTATAGCTGGAGCAATGGTCCGGTAACAGTGGATTCGATTACAAACCTGGCGCCAAATACATACAGAGTTACTATTACTGATAACCAGGGCTGCACCGGTACAGCCTCTACTACTTTAACCGATCCTCCTTTGCTTACATTGAGCGGCATAGGGCATAATATTCTTTGTCATGGAGGAACTGATGGCTCTATTGCTTTATCAACTTCAGGTGGCACTCCCGGATATACTTATACCTGGGTTCCGGCAGAGCCAAATTCGGATTCCATCAGCGGATTAGTTGCCGGTAATTATGTTGTTACAGTAACGGACCGCCATAATTGCACAGCAACTATTCCATCCATTACTATTGTTGAGCCGGCTTTGCTAACGGCCAACGTTACACCAACCAATGCCAGCTGCGCAACCAGTAACGATGGAATTGGAGTTGCGAATGTGGCAGGGGGAACAACGCCTTATACCTATACCTGGGATGGAGCCGCCGGTGGCTCAAGCATTAATACGCTGGCCAATGGCAATCATACTTTAATTGTTACCGATGCGAGCAATTGCACTGCAACCGCCAACTTTATAATTGACACCAATTATGTACTGCATATAAATGCAACCTCAACGAATGCATCCTGCTTTGGTGTGTCAGATGGCACCGCTACGGTGGTTGTTTTAAACGGCACAGCACCCGATACTTATTTATGGTCACCAGGCAGCCAGGCCAGTGCTATGGCAACCGCGTTGGCAGCAAATAACTATACTATATTGGTTACGGATAATGTGCATTGCACAGCTACTGCAAGTGTTACTGTAACATCTCCTCCACAAATTATTTTAACCCTTACACATACCGACCCAAGTTGCTCAGGCAAAAGCGATGGTAGCACTATAGTATCCGCCGCAGGTGGTACGGGTGGATTTACTTATAGCTGGAATACAGGCCCTTCTACAACAACTCTAAGTGGCATTCCGGCCGGAATATATTTGGTAACAGTTACAGATGCCACACCGTGTACCGTGTTGGGAACTGATACCCTGGTTAATCCGCCTTCGCTGGATGCGCAACTCACTAATATTCACCAGATAAGCTGTGCTAATACTCAAGATGGTTCGGTAACGGTTACTGCAAGTGGGGGCACTGCGCCTATCAGCTACATTTGGAATAATACTTCCAACTTAACAACGCAAAGTAATCTTGCACCGGGCACTTACATTGTTACAGTGTCGGATCATAATAGTTGCGATACTATTTTATCTATCACTTTTGTTGCACCTCCTTTAATTTCCATTGATACTTTAATCATAGATTCTGTTTCCTGCCCTCAATACACCGATGGCTCTATACAAATTGTTGGAACAGGCGGTACACCCGGTTCGCCGGATCCTTACCAGTATTCAATTGATGGTACTAATTTTCAGGCCTCTGAATTTTTCAATAACCTGGCTGCCGGTAGTTATCATTTGTATGTGCGCGATGGTCAGGGCTGTGTTAAAGACACGCTGGTTAGTGTTGGAGAACCTGCAAAGCCGGTACTTACCATTATGCCGCAGGATAGTCTTATTAATCTTGGGCAGAGCATAACCCTGGTTTCGGGAATTACTCCATACTCGGGCAGTAGTGTTAATTTCTACCAGTGGTCTCCTATACTTGGTTTGTCCTGCGCTGATTGTGCGGCAACTATTGCCACGCCATATACTTATACCGTTTATACTTTAACAGTTAATTACCTGGCTAATTGTTCGGTTTCGCAAACGGTGAATGTTTTTGTAGGAAATGGTGAAGATTTTTTTGTTCCAAACGCTTTCTCACCCAACGGCGACGGCAATAATGACGTCTTTAATGTATACGGCGCCAGTTTAGCGAAAGCGAACATGAAAATATTTAACCGCTGGGGAGAAAAGGTTTTTGATTCAGGTAGCCAGTGGTTAGGATGGGATGGAACGTATAAAGGAGTTATTCAAAACCCCGGAGTTTATACCTATACGGTAGAAGCCACTTACCTGAACGGTAAAGTGCGGGAAAAGAAGGGTTCTTTAACTTTGATTCGATAGATTTTATTACTTTCAGGTCCCCTGATTCGGCCTGTCCGGAAGGGCTTATTTTGAGGGATTGTATTTAACAAGGTGTATTATGTAGCGTAGACGCAACTTTGTGTACGGCTTTTCGGTAAGAGAGTATAAGGAAAAAACTGAAAAATTGTGGCATAAAGGTTTGCAAAACCAAATTTTTTCTATTTTAGATAACTATTTAAACCCGAGATAATGAAGAAAATTTTACAAACGCTTTTGCTTGCATGTGTAATTATGAGCGCATCGGCGCAGGATCCGCACCTCTCGCAATTCTATTTATCGCCTCTATACCTGAATCCGGCATTAACCGGCGCCTTTGATGGTAACTACCGTTTAACAGGCTTGTTCCGCGGGCAATGGGGCTCTGTATTGCATAGCGAATCAGTGCCTATGTACCGTACCTATACCTTCTCGCTTGACTTCAGAACCAACAAAGGTTTCGCAAAAGGCGATGCTTTCGGTTTTGGAGCTTCTTTCCTCGGCGACCAGGCAGGTGAATCGAAATTCGGATACAATGTTGGTGGTATAGCACTTGCTTATCACAAGGTATTGGATGCACATAACACAAATTATTTGGCAGTAGGCTTTTCTTCGCAAATATACCAGCAAACTATTGACTACACTAACCTGCAATTTGGCAGCCAGTGGGATGGTACAGGATACAATCCTTTATTGCCTACCAATGAGTTTGTGGTTGACAACAAGAAATTGTACTGGGATGTGAATGCAGGTTTGTTATGGTATATGAAACTTGGAAAGAGAAGTGATATCTACTTAGGTGCTTCAGTATTCCACATCAATAGACCAAGTATCTCTATGTTAGGAGATAACAACGTAAAACTGAATATGAAATATGTTGGTAGCGGCGGTATCCGTTTCCCGCTTATCGGAAGATTTGACCTTCAACCTAAATTCATTGTGTTGTACCAGGGTAAATCAATCGAAACGATCTGGGCTGCCGATGTAAGAATTTTGTTTGAAGAAAGAGAACCACAAGGAAGCAACTTCCGTTTTGGTGCAATGTTCCGTATGGTAGGCGGTGACCCTAACGCTCCATGGAAAGATAAAAGACTGGATCCTGAATCTGTAGCACTTACAGCAGGTATCGAATGGAACGGAATCAACCTTGGTATAGCTTACGACATCAACGTTTCTCAATTGATAAGCGGAACCCAATCGCAAGGTGGATTTGAAGTAGGCGTAACTTACATTGGAAAATGGAAGAGAAGAGGTCCTCAAACTATCTACTGTCCTAAGTTCTAAAACATAAAATCCTTCTAAAGGATAAATACAAAAGGCGCTTCAATGAAGCGCCTTTTGTATTTATGGTCTATGCTTTAATTAGGCCCTCTTTATTATAGAGTTTGCCTGTTATTCTGCTCATCAACATAAAAAGGTAGAGAATTCGTTTAATAACAAATCATTCCCCGCCCAAATGTTTTGTTCTTTTGGCTCTTCATGAAATCAGTTCGAATTTTCGCTCTTGCTTTAGTCCTTTTGTCCCTTACAATTAGGGCCCAGAATCCCGATTTTCTTAATTGGAAAAAGGATGCGGCCTGTGTAAAGTGGGTTGATTCCGTTTATAACAAACTATCGGCTCGCGAGCGTATTGGCCAGTTTTTTATGCTGCCAGGCTACACTTCGGGTAAGGATTACAATATGGATACCGTGCTCGAGTTGATAAAAGAAGGCAAAGCCGGTGGGGTTATTTTTTTTAAAGGAATGCCCGATGCCCAGGCAGCCTGGACCAATAAAATTCAGGATTCGTCGAAAGTTGAAAGCTTTATTGCCATTGATGGTGAGTGGGGTTTGGCCATGCGACTTGACTCGACAGTTTCCTTTCCAAGGCAAATGACCTTAGGCGCTATTGAAGATAACAAGCTGATATACCAAATGGGCAGGGAGATAGGACGCGAATGCAAGCGCATTGGTATCAATATTGATTTTGCGCCTGTGGTGGATGTAAATAATAATCCCAATAACCCGGTCATCAACGAGCGTTCGTTTGGCGAAGACAAGTATAAGGTGGCGTTGAAGGGAATTGAATACATGGAGGGTTTACAGGATGAAGGAATTCTTGCCTGCGCAAAACACTTTCCGGGCCATGGGGATGTAGATAAGGATTCACATAAGGAGTTGCCCATTGTTTTAAAATCAGCGGCCAGCATTGATAGTCTTGAACTTTATCCTTTTAAGATAATGTTCACTAACGGCGTGGGCAGTGTAATGGTGGCGCATTTAAATGTTCCTTCACTCGACCCTGATTCAGGTTCTGTGGCATCGCTCTCGCACAAAATTACCACCACCTTACTTAAAGACTCACTTGGATATAAGGGCCTCGTTTTTTCGGATGCACTTAACATGAAGGGCGTTAGCCGCTTCTACAAACCCGGCACCGTTGATTCGATTGCCTTTATGGCTGGCAACGATATCCTGGTTTTTAGTGAAGATGCCGGAAAGGGAATTGAAAAAATTCAATCAGCGGTTGATAGTGGAGTTATTTCTTTAAAGGAATTGGAAGCAAGAGTTAAAAAAGTTTTAGCCTATAAATACAAGTTGGGATTAAACAAAAGGCAGCACGTAAACCCGGATAATGTAATTGCCGACCTGAATAGCGGCACGGCAAAATTATTGCGGCAAAAATTGTTTGAACATGCTATTACAGTAGCCGCTAATCAAAACAATCTATTGCCCCTGCGCGATTGGAACTATAAAAGAGTGGCGTCCCTCTCTATTGGAAACAACGGCATCTCCCAATTTCAAAAAAATATTGGAACGTTTGTTGAGCTGGATGAATTCAATCAAAGCGAAGAGCAGAGTTCTGCCGCCTTCAAAAAAATATTTGATGATCTGGCCGCTTATGATCTCGTAATTATTGACCTACACGCTATGGTGCGGTCAGCAGCCAAGGAATACAACGTAACGGAGGAGACCCGGAAATTTGTCGAAAACCTTTCGGGCCATACCAAAGTTATTCTGACTGTTTTTGGCAATCCCTACAGTTTGAAGTTTTTTGATTTTCTGCCCTGGGTTATTGAGGCCAATGAGGATAATGACGCTACCAATCTTGCTGCTGCCAATGCACTTTTTGGTGCAGAAAAAATTTCGGGCAGATTGCCCATTACGGCGTCGAAAACCTTCCCCGCCGGTACCGGCTTTATTTCTGATACTATTTATCGCTTAAAAATATCTCTGCCCGAAGATGCGGGCATCCGCAGTTACGACCTAAGAAGAATGGATGATATTATCCAAAAAGGAATTGACGCCAAAGCATATCCCGGTTGCCAGTTGTTAGTTGCAAAAGATGAAAAGGTGATTTGGAATAAAGCTTACGGAACCAAATTTTATGAGAATGATGAAAAAGTAAAAACTACGGATTTGTACGATCTCGCTTCTATTACCAAGGTAACCGCTACCACCCTCGCCGTAATGAAACTGGTGGATCAGAAAAAAATAAACCTTGATAAACCCGTTGGCGACTATCTGAACCTGCCAAAAGATGCTACCATAAAAGCCTTGAAGTTGCGCGATGTAATGACACACCAGGCGGGCTTAAAAGCCTTTTTCATGTTTTACCGTGCTACTACCGATAGCAATCATTTTAAAAAATTCTACCGCACAAGTGCCGAACCCGATTTTAATATTCCGGTGGCTCAAAACCTTTTTATCCGCGATGATTATCCCGATACGATGTGGAGCATCATCATCCATAGCGAAGTAGATCCACACCCCAAATATGTTTACAGCGACAACGATTTTTACATCATGCAAAAGATAGTTGAAACCGTTTCGGGTAAAAGACTGAACGAATTTGTGAACGAATATTTTTACAAACCCATGGGACTTACCCGTATTGGCTTTAAACCGCTCACTCGTTTTAAACGCGATAAAATTGCACCCACCGAATTTGATACTGTATTCCGAAAACAGGTGGTACAGGGTTATGTTCATGATCCCGGCTCGGCCATGTATGGCGGCGTAGCGGGCCATGCCGGGGTGTTTAGTAATGCCTTTGACTTAGCGGCCATTTTTCAAATGCTACTGAACGATGGAACATATAATGGCAAAAGGTTTTTGGATACCGCTACAATAAAATTATTTACGGCCCGCCAATCAAAAATATCACGACGTGGTTTTGGTTTTGATAAGCCCGAGCCCGATGTAAGCAAGGCCTCACCATGTTACGACCAGGTACCTCTTTCAACATTTGGACATACCGGCTTTACAGGCACCTGCGTTTGGAGCGACCCCGAAAATCATCTTACTTATATCTTTCTCTCAAACCGCGTTTACCCAAATGCCGAAAATGCCCTACTGGTTAAAATGGGCATAAGAACCGACCTGCAGGAAGTGATTTACAAGGCATTGAAGTAGGGTGTAAAAATAACACGGAGTCACGGAGGGCACAGAGAAGAATACAGAGGTTATA
>JAQBNQ010000341.1 GCA_028288545.1 Bacteroidota bacterium | reverse complement strand
TCCATTGATTTAAGCGCGTAAGTACCGAAGGCAATTTCGTGCCCTCTGTAAGTTACGTCTGCAACTCTTCCCTTCTGGGTTTTTCTGAATTTGGTCCGTTTAGGTAATAACATGACTCCTGAATTTTTATCTTAATTACTTAATTCCCTTCGGCTACGCTCAGGATGACATCCTTAATGCTTGGCTTAGGATTTACTTTATTACTTTCTGTTGTCTCTTCTTTCTCCCCTGTTATCGCTTCTTGGCTCTCTTCTTTCTCCACCACCAATTCTACCTTTAGGTTGGCGTTTTTCTTCTTTTTGCTCTCCTGCAAAAGCACCGGTCAAATCTTTTTTGCCGTAAACTTCGCCTTTGCAAACCCATACTTTAATACCGATCTTACCATAAATGGTCAAAGCTTCAGTAATACAGTAATCGATATCAGCTCTCCAGGTATGTAAAGGTGTTCTTCCTTGTTTGTATTCTTCGCTACGTGCCATTTCCGCACCACCAATACGACCCGATACACGGATCTTAATTCCTTCAGCACCCATACGCATTGCCGAAGCGATAGCCATTTTAAGGGCTCTTCTATAATTGATACGCGCTTCCAACTGCTTTGCAATCGTTTCGCCAACTATAGCTGCTTCGAGTTCCGGACGACGGATCTCTACTATATTGATTTGAACTTCCTTTCCGGTAAGTTTCTTCAACTCTTCTTTAACACGGTCAACTTCTCCACCGCCCCTTCCAATAATAATACCCGGACGGCTGGTGTGAATAGTTACAGTTACCCTCTTCATTGTTCTTTCAATAACAATGCGGGCAATACCGCCCTTTTGAATACGGGCTTTAATGTACTGACGGATTTTCTCGTCTTCAACGAGTTTCAATCCAGCGTCTTTTCCGCCGAACCAGTTACTATCCCAACCTCTTACTATACCGAGGCGATTAGCTATCGGACTTGTTTTGTGACCCATCTATTTTATAAGTTTTTGACCAGTTTTTTCAAAAAATGGACTGCAAAGATAGATTTTGCTTAGAGAGTTGCAAATGTTTCTTTCAATATTTTTGAATGAGGCGCAACCGGCACCTATTCTTCATAGGAGAAACCGGGAAAATACGCTGCCTCATCTTTAATATATATAGTAAGCGAAGAAAAAACCGTTTTGTCTTTAAAATGCTCCCAAAGTCCATTTTTAAGGGCCGGAATACTTTCTACTTTAGACAGTTTTTTCAAAGGCCCCACTTTCCCTCTTAAAATTATATACAATTGATAATCAAATAATTATACCAAATTTTTTAGAAAAACCGACCCAATTAAGGTCAAAAAAGTAGAAACTAAATACGTTAAAAGAGGGACTTGGTTTTCAAGCATTTATAAAACCTCCTTTTCAACTAACAACGAAGCAATAAACACCACCGCAGTCCCCAAATTGATAAACGCAGGCCTCAAATACCCGCCAACAGGTGCAGGTAAAAAATAGAGCAACCCTAAAAACACACCACACAAAACAAGCGGGTTACAGAATTTAAGCCATGCCGGAAATCGCTTATCCGAGGCAAGTTTAAAGAAAAGGACTGTGCCCACCACAAACCCCGGAACCCCCAAATACGAAAGCACTTCAAGGTGATTCCTGAAATCGTTGAGAATATTTACCGGAATGGGATTAACCTCTCCCAGGCTAACCCACATACCCGGAAACGATATAAAGTAGTAACCGGCATGAAAAGCTCCTGCAAAAAACATCATGCTGCACATGGATATAAATAGAACCATCGACAGCTTTTCGTTCACCACCTCAAATTTTCTTTTCAGAAACCAAAAACCGAAACAGATAAAGAAGGCGCAAACCAGGCCAAACGTAGATGCAATCTCCGCCCTAAATGAAGCAACGTGCGCCATAGCTCCAAAGCTGGAAAGATCATACTCGTGCCCGCTAACAGGCGCACCCAGCAACATAATATCGCTGGCTGCCATACCTAAAGCCCCGGCTATTCCTATATAAGCTGAAGTTCTGTTCATATAATTAAAGACGGAAAGTAATGAAATTGACCTATACTAATAGCGGAGCTAATACTCTACTCTAACATTAGGATTTGACAAGTTAGTAGGGGACCACAGGGTGGTCACACTAAAGCCTGGTATGTATCATCCCAATATTTAATTTTCAACCACGGCAATAATTTAACAAAAACTCACCTTTTCGGCGATTGACAATGTAGTTTAATGTTCCGACACTTGTAAGCAAATTATATCCAAATAAAAATATTCAATCAACCCCCTTGCTTTCGTTCACTAACCCAACCCCATAAATCAAATCATTCACTATAAAAAACCACCTATGGCAACTTTCAAAAAGATAACCCAGTTTAAAAAAGATACAGCCGAAAGGTTTGCTGATGTTTTATCCACTATCAGAAAGATCAAGAACAACCAGGTGCCCGATTTTGATCGTGCCGATTATCCAAACATTGTTGATATACGCCCGGGTTATAAAATAACCGATGGATATATTCAGAAAGACCAAAAGGCGATTGTGTTTTCTGTTAGCGGTAAAATAGATGAAGCCAAGCTGGCAAAAGCAGGTAAAAAACCTATCCCCGAAACGATTAATGGAATTCCCACTGATGTTACGGTTGCTTCGGTATACGAAAACCTGCGCCGGGACAACCTGGCCGCAGTAAAAACTTTACTGCCCGGCTCTACACCCGTTAACAGCGACTATGTGCTGGACTCCACCGAATTTGATCTGGCTGGCCTTGTCGCTTCAAAATCGCGCACTCCACAAATAAGTTACGAGGCACCCAAAACGGTTCACCTGGATGAGGTTACCGAGGCCATGAGCATTATTTGTCACGTTAGCCCTGAGCAGGGCTGGAAACAGCTCGAAAAATTTCTCCAATCAGTTGGTGGGGATTTTACGGTTGGCATGTACGATTTTTCGGCTCCACAGATAAAAGACTCCTTAGTTGAAATTGCCCAAACCAAAGTTCCGTTTTACATTACTTACGATGGGAAGCCACCAGCGGGTGTGGGCAAGCAAGGCAACAAAATGGACGATATTTCTGAAGATGATATAATCCAGGATATTGAAAACAGCGCCAAAACAACTTTCCAGCATGTAATGGCCAGCCTGGGCAAAAACGGTTTATGGGCAAACGCCTATCATATAAAAGTGGCTGTAAATAACGAGCAAAGCTTTTGGTTATCCAGTGGCAACTGGCAAACGAGCAACCAGCCGGTAATTGATCCTGCAGTTGATTTTTCGAAATACTTAAAAGGTAATAACCGTGAATGGCATGTTATTGTTACCAATAAAACACTGGCATCCATGTACCACGATTTTTTAATGTATGATGCTGAGCAATCGAAAATTAAAAATGATGAGAATGGCAAAACCCTGATTGCGCCGCTGGAGGAAATTATATTTCCGGAAGAGGTTTTAGTACAACAAGACCTGGTAACACTTAAAGCTGCCGACGCAAAACAATTCGACCCGCAGGAATTTGTATTTACAGATGCTAAACCGCTTCGGGTTCAGCCACTGCTTACGCCTGATAATTACATGGCGATGATAACGCCA
>JAQBNQ010000303.1 GCA_028288545.1 Bacteroidota bacterium | reverse complement strand
ATCCGCTGTCGGCTGTTTGAATAACATAATTAGCATCATCCGGGCCACCGCCGCCGTAACTCTTGGTCCATTCAACAGTTCCGTTTGCATCTGTTTTAACCAGGTAAAAATCATCTTCGCCTCCCCCAAAATTGCTGATGTAACCGGTCGAAATAAATCCGCCATCAAAAGTTTGTTGGGTACAGGTTCCTGCAGCATCACTTGTGCTATCAGCTAAGCCATAGCCCATCTGAAATTTAGTGGTGGGAACAACAATTGCAGTAGCAGTGATAGTACCTGTCATAAAGCTATGTATGGCACAGTGAAAATCATAGGTCCCCGCTGTTGTTAATACATAAACAAAAGTGCTGTTGTTGCTATTCATCGGGGAGTTCCATGAAGTAGCTCCGGAAGGAACCGAGGTAGAGGTGGTAGTATGACTTCCTGATACCCAGGTAAAAACAATGCTATCACCTACATTGGCATTTGTTGTAGGCGGAGTAAAAGAAAAGTCTGCTACCTGTATAGTGTGCGAAACAGCAAATGCCGCCGCAGAATAAAGAATTGTTATAAGCATGGTTATACTTTTTACAAAGTAGGAGGCGTTGAAATGAGATTTCATAGTATTGGTTTAAATTTTAATGAATGAAAAGGCAAACTGCGTTTGAATAGTTTTGTTTTTAAATGCAATACAAAGCTAGTGCATGGAACAAAGCCGGTGGGCCTTATCAATTGCAGAAACCGGATAGATTGTTGTAGAAACAGTACCGGTACCGGTCGAAAATGTAATGATGGTTAAACAGATAGCAGGTTTACTTATCTCTGAATTCGAGAGGAGTGTAGCCTGTTTTTTGTTTGAAGAAATTGGTAAAGTGGGCAGCATCTGTAAAGTGTAGATCGTAAGCGATTTGCTTAATAGGTTTGTCGCTGAACTTCAACAAACGTTTTGATTCGATAACAATGCGGGCATGAATAAATTCAAGAACGCTGGCTCCGGTATGGTGCCGGCACAGTTTATTTAAATGCCTTGCTGAAAGATGCAACAAGGCAGCAAATTCCGCTACGCTGTGCATTTTCCTGAAATTTTTTTCTACAGCATTCCGCAGCTGAATGTATTCAAGCGAATCGCCTGCACCGGGTGGTAGTTGAGGCAAGTGCAATGCACCTGAACATTTACTGATAAAGGCAGAAAGCAGGTCAAGCAGAACTTTCCCTTTATTGGTATCGTTGCCTTCGTGCTCGTGTTTCATTAGTTGAAGCAGGGAACTGAAAAATTCTTTTTCCGAAATTGTGATGTCGAAGGCCGCCGCTTCGCCGGCATCCATAAATCTGAAAAGGCGCATCAGTAGCTCTGTCGTTTCATTGCGCATCAAAAAAAACTCTTCTGTAAATATCAAGGCGTGAGCAAGAAATTTTTTGCCGCCATGAAGCGCGTGTATCTGTCCTGGAAGAACAATGTGAATGCTTCCGGCATTAATGGCAACCTGCTTAAAATCTATTACATGGGTGCCTTCTCCTTCAAGAAAGATAAAAACGGTCCAATACCCGTGCCTGTGCTCAACATCCGGTATTTCAAAACTCTTTTCGGTAATCGTAATAAACCTGAAATGGATATCATTCGTTGACGAGAAACGATGAACTGGTGTTACATTCTCTACTTGGGTCCACCGCATAGTTGTCTTATTGGCACAGATTACTTAACAAGGATTATTTGCTTCGTGCCGGTATTTTTCCCGCTCTCATTAAGTGTTGCAAAGTAATTACCTGCGGCAAAACCCTGTAATTGAATTGTACTGGTTGTACTTGTTATCAATTGGCTCTTTATAATCCGTCCGTCGGCATCTAAAATATTGATGCTTTGTTTGCAGTTGGCACAAAATTCCGTTTTTACAATTAGCTGATCACTTGCTGGATTTGGATATATTTCGAAAGTGGTCGAATTATTGATTTTTTCAACCGCGCTGGCAATTCCCGCATCCAATATCCATAGTTCTCTTCCCGCATCATTAAAGTTGGCAGGCAGCAATATTTTGTTGCCCCACATTTGCAGATCAAATTCATCGGCAATTCCGCAGCCTACCTGGTAATTAAATGGATGAGTGGTGTTTGCATCTGTCGGCATTATAACTTTGGTTCCTGTGGCCGTAAAGTCGCTTTGCATCAATACCTGGTTGTTGGTAATACTGTCGTAAGCTTCAAAAAATATCTGTTGGTCAGAGCCTACTAAAAGTTCCTTGTTCCAATCAAAGAAATAAGGAAGGCTGTATCCGTTTAAATACAGAGAACTGTAGGTAAATCCCGAAAGTTCAACAGCGTGAATTTGTTTGTTATCTACGTCCATACAGTAAACACTGTTATTGGCGAATGACAGATTGGTTAACGAAGTAAAATTCGCATTTGGAATTAGTGCAACCGGTGTAGGGTTATTAACGGAAATGCGATATATATTCGAGGAAGTCGTATCGGCAGCCATAAAGTAAAGTGCTCCATTGTACAACTTAAATCCATGTGGATTTGAATTGCCTCCCTGAGCAACTATAATGCGATTCACTTGTCCGTTCAGGTTGCCATCATATGTAAACAGATCCGGCGATTGTCCGCTGGCAGTAGCTGATAAATATATCTTGCCATTAAATGAAACCAGTTCGCTGGCACCAACTATATTAAATGGTGTATCAGCAAGGTCCAGTACCTTTTCTGTGCCGGAAGCTGACCCATCGGTTCTCCATATCTCGATCTCGCCACTGGTTTCAGGTAATACGAAATATGATTTGCCGTTCAGTTCGCAATAACCGTAGCCTTGGGAATAGTTGGAAATAGAAAGCAGTGAGTCTGTTCCTGTATTGGTGCCATCGGTTATCAGTAGTTTTTCGCGCGAGCAAAATAAAAGGCGGTTGCCCAACAGGGAAATATTATTCTGGCCAAGCGCTGTGTTCGAAGGCTGATTAAGTGCGTCTATTTTTACTGTGCCCGTATCTGTGCCGTCACTGCTCCATAAGTCCCAGGTGCTGCCGTTATCGGTTGCCATAAAAAGGATATGATTTCCCACCTTCACAAGATTACCAAGACCGGCACCGTTGTGCGGGTTAATGGCCTTCACTAGGTTGGTACCGCCTTGAGTGCCATCCGTAACCCAAAGTTCATCATCGCCCGGCGAGTTTTGCGCTGAGAAGTATAGCTTGCCGTCCATCTCGGTAAACCCGGTTAACTCACCGGCTCCGTAAAATGTTTTAGCACTGTCAGTAACAAACGAAAGAGCTGCATTGCCATGTAACGGATTGATTTCAATCAACGAAAAATTTTCTCCCGCTTGTACAAACAGCGTTGTTGTTATAACCAGAATGGTAAAAAGGCTTTTCATAAGTAGTGTTTTCATTAAAACAAATATCGCGCCACCTACCTCCAAAATCGTTGTAGATTTGGACAAATGTGTTGTAATTAGTGCTTGATTCCGGCAGCATACAACCATTGAAAGCCGGTTTTACCAAAGGTAGTTATTCTTTTGCAGATTTGGACCTTGATACAATGGCCGTATTGTAAAATGTGCCGTGTGGTACCTCTGAAATGCTACTTTTTGGGCGGAGTGTACCGGTATTTCAATTCGTTTTTCCAGCCGCCAACTTTTATAAGCAAGTTGGCAGTTCCGGTTGAGTCTGCTGCTTGTTTAAAGCTTAACGGCGAAATATTGTAAAGGAGGTGGACCCGATGCCTTTCCTTGCAACTGCCTTCAACGGCTTGAAAGAGTTTAAGGTTTGTTTGAGCCGGTAAAGTTTTAGTCCAGGTACCATTCCATATCAGTTTAAAGTTTTCTGCATCGCAGGCCACCACCTTTTTTGTAATAAGGTGTAACGTGTCCTTTACTATATAGACCGTATCCAGAGGCACCAGGTCATTCGTACCGGCAAACAAAATTTTATCACTAACAGGTTTACGAAACATATCGTCCATCAGCAATTCCGGACCAACCGGCTCCGATACTTTCTTTTGTGTCTTGCAGGAATAGATGAGTACAATAAGCAGTAATATAAACGGCAGTTTGCTTCTCATAATTATCTAACTACAAGTTTCCTGGTGGCTGTACCGCTCAAACTTTCAATATGCAACATATAAACACCGGAATTTGCAGATGTAAGATCGATGGAATAATTTTTTTCAGAAGACTTTCTTTCCAAAATTATTCGGCCTAGTGCATCAAATACATGTATTGTTCTTTCTTCAGTATTGTCAAATTGTAAATTGAAGATTCCGCTGGACGGATTTGGCACAATACTAAGGTTCAACACACTTGGTTCATCAATTCCTGCGGCCTGTAAGCAGAACGAGTGACTTTCGCTGGCCCCAAAACTAGCGTGGGTTAGCGAAGCGTAAACCGGACTGCCACTGGCATCGGTAATAATAAAATTGCCGTTTTCGCCAATTTGCATTCCATCGTTTCCGGCATCGTTAATGGTAAAAGTATAACAACCCATAGGCAGGCAAATAGGAATATTGAAAGACTCACCGCCAAAGTACTGTGCATAAGCACCACCCTTGGCAACCGTAGTATTTGAGCCATCAGTTATCTTCCATGTTGTTTCAGTACCGTGGTCATCTGTTTTCAAAAACAGGTTAATGGCGTTTGAACTGGAAATAGTAAAGGTTGTACTTGAAAGGTCGTTGCTTCCGTCGTTATCAGCATGTCCGTTTGGATTTACCGTTAGCACTGATAAAGTATGAGTACCTATGGAAAGACTGGGAGATGGCAAACTAACATTCGTGCTTCCTCCCGGGGCAAGTACGCCATGCCATGTTATTGAAAACACGGTACCATTATCATAACTAAAGTTGATGGTTACAGAGGTGATATTATTGGAACCAAAGTTTTGCAACACTACTGTTGGGGTATCAGTGGTTTGGCAAACCTCCTGCGGTACTGAAATTGATAATATACCGGCATCATCGGTTAAACTTCCTCCACACGGTGGGTTTATGCCATTAATTGTAACCGTCCCTGTGTTATCAGGATCAAGCCAGGGGCCAACCTGCACCTTTTTTTCAACACCATTCAAAATCCAGTCAAAAGCAAGTTTGCCATAAAAATCGGGAGAAAGAGGCCCGCCAAAAAGCGAAGAACAGCCTCCAACCGTACAACATGAACTACCACCTGTAAGGTGACCTACTAACAGTCCCGATTCATTATACATTGGAGAACCTGATGACCCGGGTTCGCTTACCCCATGACCGTGAGTGGTTGTTGTCCAAAAAACCTGCCAGTGAGTATCTTGTGCAGTATCACCCCAGGTAGCACTATTTGCAGGAGTGGTATAAGTGGAAATTTTAAGGATGTCACCTTCAGGATGATGGATACCTACACCCGATTGAGGTATGTTGCCACTGCGGTCCCAACCTGAATAAAATACATTAAAACTTGATGGCGGACTGCTATTAAGGAGAAGCAACAAAAAATCCGAACCTCGTCCGCCACCACCATCTTCGCTATCCGCTATTTTTTTACAGCCTATTATTTCCTGATTAAGCGGTCCGGCCGTTCCATTACAAGTGCCAGCCGCATAATTAAAATCAAATGTCCATTGTGCAAATTCTGCTGTAGTTACACCACCTTCGGTACAATGTTGGGCAGACATAACATACGGAGTACAATCCTGTCTAACGTTATTTATCATAGCCCCACTGCAAAACCCGTGGCCGGACTGGTCCGTAATATCAATTCTTACAACCGAGCGTATTTGATCACGCCAGTTATCGCCTTCCGAACAGACCGAATTCACCTCGCAACTGGCGCTTCCGCTTTTTGCCTCTCCATTCAAGGGGTCAACCCAACGATAGGCGTGGGAAATCTTTTCCATTTCCAATATTCCTTTGCCTCTTTGAAAAGCCGGTTCAAAGTATTCCAGTATACAGGTTTGCCCGTGCACAAGGCCTGTTGCAAATGCGCGTGGCTCTGGAGTGTTATAAGCAGTAAAAGCGCCCTTCACTTCTTCGTGGCCCGGCATGTAAGCATGTAAAGTTGCACCCGGTGGTAAATACAGATTTTCGAAAAGCGGTAACAAACCAAGTGCCCCGTTCGAAGTTATCTTAACTCTCCAAACTCTGCCTTCCGGCAATTCGGTCCAGCTTCCTGCGTTATCTAAAGTAAGGTGTAATGGAATATGGCGGGCGTAATGTGGCATATGGCCATTTTTTTCATCGCCTTTATCCAGTATGTCAGCCTTTTCCAGGGAAAATGTCGGTAGAACTATTTCAGGTACGTTGGCAGATACCGAGGGGGAAAACGAAAAGCTTTTAGGAAGGATATTTTTATTGGACTGGGAAAAGGCAAGGTTAAAAACTGTGAAGAACAAAATGGTTATCGCAATATTTTTTTTCATACGTTCATGATTACTTATGCGTGAAAATAGTTTTTTTTGGTTCTCCTATATTACGCTCTTCAAATTTACTATAAACAGTACTAAAAGGGGTTAATAAAGGGCTTGCGAATAAAAGTGTTTTAAAACAATTAAAATGTTAAAGCGGATTAGAAAGGTAGTTTTAGTGTTGTTCGGGCTCATCATTTTTTTGTTTTTGACTGCGGTTCTCCTTGCGTATATTTTTGAGGACAAAATTACAGGAAAGATTAAAGATCAGCTTAACCAACAGTTATCTGTACCTGTACAGGTTAATGGAGGGATACATCTTTCGCTTATAAAGCACTTTCCTTATGCTTCGGTAATATTCAGTAAGGTAGAAATTGACGATAAGCTACAAAAGAATAAGAACCTTGTACACGTGGAAGAGATTTCTCTTTTGTGCAACCTGTTTAGCCTGTTAGGAGATAAGGTGGAGCTAAGTAAGATCCTGATCAAAGACGGAGACATCAATATTTACAAAAATGAGAAAGGGGAAACCAACTATGATATAATCAAGCCGTCTCAGGATACGGCTAAGGCTAAATTTTCTATCCTGCTTAAAAAGGCAGAAGTTAAAGATGTAAGGGTTACCTATTTTGATAAAAGTGAGGAGGTAAAGGGCGATATATTTTTAAAGAATTTGTTCTTGAAGGGTGATTTCAGCAACAAACAGTTTGATATGTCAACCAGCATCAATGGTACTATTAACAGTATTTTTTCAAACGGGCAGGAACTATTAGCTAAAAGAAGTCTTAAATCAGAGATCACACTGGATGTAAACAACGAAACCAGGCGCTTTACTTTTAAGAAGGGAAATATTGAATTAGATGGTAACGAGTTTAGTATTACCGGCTTTTTTGCGATGCTGGATAGAGGGATTCAGCTGGATTTTAAACTGCTCAATGAAGGAAAGGATATTCAGAAACTATTTGGATTGTGCCCGGATAAATACAAGTCATCTTTTGCCAATGCCGAAGGAAGAGGTCAATACGTTATTAATGCCGAGGTTAAAGGGATGGTTAGTAATTCTTCTTTCCCGCATATCAGCGTTAGCGCCAATCTAAAAAACAGCGAAATAAAACTAGGTAAGTTCAATAAACTCCTTAAAAAAGTAAATGCAACTGCTAAATACGAACTGGATGATAAGGGAGGCGATAAACTTGTTATCAGCAATTTTGATTGTACCTTAAACGAACTTCCCTTTGCCTTTAAATTAAGTCTTACTAAACTAGGAGACCCCGATTTTGATTTTTACGCGCAAGGGGTGTTTCATATGTCCGAACTATCCACCTTTGTGCCCGACAGCATCATCCGCGATTGGGGTGGAACTATCAACTTCGAAAATTTCCATTTAAAAGGGCGTAAAAAGGATTTTACTGATCCCGATAACTCAACCATGGTGGGTGCTGGTCAATTCAAGCTAAACGCAATCGAGTTTCAACAAAATGGAATTTCGTACGGCAATATAAATGGAGCACTTCGATATAATAACCAAACCATTGAGGCGCAAAATCTTACCGCCAATTTCTTAAGCACCGAGGCAGGTTTTTCAGGTAACATTAATAATCTGCCAGCCTTTATTTATAATCTCAGTTCTAACAGAAATGCGAATAATGTAGTGCTGGTAGTTAATGGAGCGCTTAAAGTTCAAACCCTTAATTTGTCAGGTCTTATTGATGCGTATAGCAAAAAGAACCGTCCTAAAAACTACGTGCCCAAGGGAAGGATAGACCTTCGGGAAATAGTAAATATGCAGGGTAACCTGGATATTGATATCAAAAAATTCATTTTCCGAAAATTGGAATTTGATAATCTTCGGGGTAATCTACAGGTATCTCCGGGAATAATACAAGCCAATAATTTGCAAATGCAGGCCATGGATGGCGATGTGCGACTTAACGCTAAACTTCTGTTTGGCGATGATTATTCGATCAATATGATTAGCGATGTTACCTCCACAGGTCTAAACGTTTCAAAGATATTTTACGAGTGCGAAAATTTTGGCCAGGCGGCGCTTACCGATAAGCATTTGAAAGGAACACTTAGTGCAGCTATATCCTTCAATGCAAAGTGGAATAATTACAGCGAGCTTGACCAGAAATCCCTCAGTGCAATTGTTGACTTTAATATTAAAAATGGCGAGTTAATGAAATTTGAAGCACTGAAAGCAGCATCAAAGTTTATCAGAGTTGATGAGTTGCAGGATATAAAGTTTGCTGATATTTCTAATATCATAAAAATTGGCAACCAGCGCATTGATATTCCCCAGTTTCAAATCGAATCCAGCGCATTGAATCTTATGTTTGAAGGCTATCATTATTTTAATAACACAATTGATTATCACCTTAAAATTAACCTGCACAAATTATTAGCGCAGAAGTTTAACCGCAAATTGCAGAATGACATTCAGTATATGGAAACAGATCCCTACGAAGGACTTAATTTATATTTAAGTATGTCGGGCGATTTGAGCAACCCTAAAATAAAGTATGATAAGGCTTCGGCCCGTAAGAAAATCCAAAATGATTTTAAGCAGGAGAAAAACAATTTGCGCAACCTGTTCAACAATGTGGCGCCCACTGTTGATGCAAATGAAAAGAAAAAGGAAACAAAATATTATAACATTCAGGAAACACCGCAGTTTATGGACTTTGATACCACAGGAAAGTAATGGTAAAAATGGAAAAGCGTATGTTTACAGTACTTCATTTTATAAAGTAAATGGATTTATACAGTCAAAAATCGAATCTTAAGCTTATACTGCTTTTAATAGCCATTTTCATTGGGCTCTCTACGGTTTTATATACTAATCACCTCGCTAATAAAATGGCTGATGAAGAAAAATATAAAGCCAAGTTATGGGCAGAGGCTATTGCCCGCAAAGCTAAACTGGTAAGGTACACCAAGGACCTGTTTACCAAATTGGCCGCCGATGAACGGAAAAAAGTAAACGTTTATATACAGGCTACTAAATTCCTGGTAACCATTGACGATAATGACCAGATGACTTTCTTCAATGACATTGTTACATCTAACAATGATATTGCTGCAATCCTTACTGATGATAAAGGAAACATTAAAAACGCACGGAATATCGACGTGCCCAGGGATGTAAAAGTATTTTCGCAACTACCCCGCGATATGCTGCGCGATTTTTCGCTATACCCACCCATTGTAGTTGATTATAAAATAAGTAAGGACTATATTTATTACAAGGACTCTAACCTGTTTAGTAAGTTAAAGCAAACACTGAATGACCTGCTGGAGAATTTTATTTCGGAAGTGGTTTTGAATAGCGCCTCAACGCCGGTAATTCTTACAGACGAAAGGATGAACGTATTGGCCTTTGGGAAAATTGATTCTGCAAAGATCAGAGACCCGGTAGAAACGATGAAGTTGATTCAAAAAATGAAAAGTGCCAACGCACCGGTTGTTGCAGATCTTGGTGAAGGGGTTTTGAGGTATATCTATTACGATGACTCGGATACATTGAAACAGTTGAGAATATTTCCGTTTGTACAGTTAGCCATATTCGGAGCCTTTTTACTAATTGCTTACCTGGCCTTTAGCAATGCCCGCAAGGCCGAGCAGAACCTTGTGTGGGTGGGTATGGCTAAGGAAACGGCACATCAGTTAGGGACCCCCATTTCCTCCTTGGAAGGATGGGTGGAATATCTGCGCGAATTAGATGGAATGAAAGACCAGCACCAGTTAATAGCGGAGCTTGAAAATGATATCAACCGCCTTTCGCTGGTAGCTGAAAGGTTTTCTAAAATAGGGTCGGTCCCTCAACTTAACCCTGAGGATGTGAAATTATGTGTTGAACGCAACGTAAGTTATATGCGTCGCCGGGCCAGCGACAAGGTTAAAATGACCGTTAAATGCCCCGAAGGATTATTTTTTAAGATCAACAACCAGCTTTTTGACTGGGTGCTGGAAAACCTTTTAAAAAATGCCCTTGATGCTATGAATGGAGAGGGTAAAATTGATGTAGAAGTCAGTACCGACCCAGGTCACGTAATAATTGACATTACCGACACCGGTAAAGGAATTCCGAAGAATAAATTCGAAACTATTTTTGAACCGGGTTATTCTACCAAGCGTCGTGGCTGGGGGCTTGGTTTATCTCTTACCAAGCGGATAGTTGAAGAGTATCACTCGGGTAAAATATTTGTAAAACGCTCCGAAATAGGAAAAGGTACCACCTTCCGAATTTTAATTCCTTCGGCTGTTAAAGCTTAGAGCTTATTACTGGGGTATAATTGGGCAGACAATTATCTACACTTTATCCCGCTGCTGTTGAAAAATAAACAATTTAAGGTGCCCGCCTCAATCTACTTTTGGGCACAATGGAGGATAGGGTGCAAAAGGCTATTAGTATTCTTGATTTATCTGCTAAAGGTGACAGGGGTGATACTATTGCCGGACTTCTGCAAAACATCCTGTACCTCTATAACGAAATGCTTACTGCCGAGCAAATTTCGGAATACGCACGTGATATTTTTGACGTAAGATTAGCCATTGACGAGATACATAAGGGCTTGGTGACACTGGTACAGAATAACCGCGTTTCAGCAAGGGCAGGTAAATTTGTTCTTGCAGACGGTTGCTATACGGAAACACGGGCAAGAGAAAGTGCAATTTCAGAGTTTGTAAAGGAAAACAAAAGTGCTTTTTTACTTGCAACAGCAGATTCGCAAGTTGAGCCCGAAGAGGCTGAAGCATACTGGACCTTGTTTAACGCTTACCTGTATCAATGTATATTTCGTTATGGATCGGGTGCTTTACGACCCGTAATTTCAGAAATTAAACACAGCGATTTTTTTTACGGAATTGAATTGCTGAAGATTATTTCGGTTAGGATCAGCAATGATGAAAAAAGGAAATTATTTGTAAGCTGCTGTCTAAGCTATCTCCGCCACCTTAATACTCAGGTGCTTAATTATTATGTCGAATTGGCGGAAAGCATGATTTCATTTTATTCCCTCAATTATCCAGGATTATGGGAAAAGCCCGTTCAATGGGTAGTATTTGCCGACACCAATTTTTTAGCTGAATTATTGGGCCTTGAGAGCGGGCCCGTAAGCATGGAACTGTTTAAAGTAATTAAAGAGAATAATTTAAACATCAGGTTTAAATTTTTGCCGATAACACTCGTCGAACTTTTTGAGCAGAAAGCTTTTTTTGAAAAGCTAGTTCCCACAAATACCCTTAATAACAGCGTTGCTACAACAATTCTTCAAAGTGATTATCTTGATGCTGATGCCAGAAAATGGTATGAAGGGTTTATCACTGAACCCAAGGCGCCCCAACCATTAGAAATAATCAATTCGGCAGAAAAAATACTTGTCGAAAATATGGGTTTTGAAAAGTACGATTATCGGTTTGAAAGAGTGTTTAAGGAAGAATACATTACTGAGCGTATTTCGGAGTATCAAAAATATTTAAACGCTGCCAATGCCACTCGCCAGGCTAATGATTTCAAAACCTTATCCCGAAACGGTGAACAACTGCAGCACGATGTGTTTTTACGGGCAGCTATCGGCCAGCTAAAGGCTGAAAATTATAATTTACCTGCTCTTTATTTTGGGGTTACAGGTAATGAAGCTCTTGTAAATTATGATAAGCAGCAAACCTATGGCGAAGAGATGCAAAGGTTTTTTAGCCCAGCATTTTTATTGAGTACACTGATGAGGCTGTATCCGGTTGAATCGGATACTGCTACACCGGTTTTAGCTAAAGCTGTATTTAATATCCATGACCCAAGTGTTTTGGAGAATCCGTTTCGAGTTCAGGATTTTGTGAGTTTTTATCTTCAAAAGGGTTTGAGTGATGAGAAATTATTGTTGGGATTTATTAGTGACGAAGATTTTCTTGCGGCCTTTAGTGCAAAAAGTGAAAGTGAGCGGGAACGCTTTTTTGAAATGGAATTGAGCAGTCGTGCCAGTAATGTAGATATTAAGGCGGGGCTTTTAATGAAGCAGTTGAACGATGTTGTACTTGAGTTGGCAAAAACAAAGCAAGACGCCAGTTTGAACGAAACTAAAGTGCTACAACAGGAAAGCGAGATAAGGATATTAAAAGAAAAGCAGTTGCGGTTCGAAAATGAACTTCAAAGGCTATGGGAAGAGCAGGAAAAAGAAACAGTATCTAAAATTGAAACCCAGCAACCTACTCCGGCTGCGATTGTTGAGGAGCCTGAGGTAAAAGAACAGCATTTATCATTTGTAAGAACCTGGGATACGGTTCCCGATTCATCAAAGGAAGAACCAAAACCTAAGCCGTTTTTTGCAAGGGCTGGAATTCTGGCACTTTGCCTTTTTCTTGGAGTATTTGCATTGGGAAGTGGTATCTATTTTTATTTTTCAAAAACGATAAATCAAAAAGTGATTGGTGCTGCCGGCATCAATGCCGTGAGCAATACTTCCACCCCGGGTTCATCACAAGGCCTGGCCTCTGATACAACAAAAATTGAAAACGTCACTGGCGATATTTCAACTACGCTACCGCATGATGAAGTAAAAGCTAACACTACTTCAACTAGCCCGGCGGAGCCTATCGCATCCGATGCTCCTAAAAAGGCCTTCAGTATTTCTGAAGCCAGGGTAAAAAGCGATTTGGTAGGTATGAAACTATCGGGCTGCGATATTGTAATTAAAAGTCCCGCCGAAATCATGGAAGTTGGAAACCTGACTCTTGTACAAAAATTGTCAACCGGGTCGTTTAAATATAAGTTTACGGCAAAGATCAGGCAAGGAGCAACAACCTACTCGGCTACACCTTATATCTATTATAATTCAGGTGGAAATTTTATTAAGATCGACGGAACTAATTGCGAATAATGAAACGAAGTTTACTCAAGTCTTTATTGTTGGTTTTTGCACTACTAATTGGAATGTTTTCCTTTAGCCAGGATTATCTTACGGGAAGGATTATAGATAATAATGGCAGTTTACGCAAAATTTATTACGACCGCACTGAAGTACTAAGTGGAGGGATTTTCCGCTCTATATACAGAGTAATGAATGAGCATAAGGTACCCATGTACACTATTGCTGTTCTTCACGATAAAACTAATTCACAATTCTCTTATACTATTAAAAGTGCCCACGAAACATCCAAACCGCTTGTTGTAAAATATGATAAGGATAAATGCGGCCTCGTCTTTACCAATCTTGGCAACCTTGACACCGCTTTTGATGGAGGCCATATTTATTCTTACCTGGTTTCTTTTGCCGATTTGACCCGCGATTATCCGGTAGTACACCTGATAAGGACCAATAATGGAGATGAAATTGATTTGGATCCGTTGTCTAAATTGAGGATTAAAAAGCACACTGAAATCATACGCCCTTTTCTTAAGGCAATGCAAAAGCCCGAAGCGAAAAAAGATACTTTTAATATCCATCTCGTTCACTTAAGAGATGCTCTTTATAAAGAGCAGGCCTATTATACGGGCCTTACTGCCGATCTGAAAAAGCAAATAGAAACGGATTTTACTTCAACAATACGGGACAAGCGCTATTATGATTCCGGCAAAAAATACAAAGGAGAGAAGAAGAGTGGTAAGGCCGAAGGGAAAGGATTTTTGGCAGAGGATAAGAACATATACGATGGTTCCTTTCAACATGGAAAACTTGTAGCTGGAAACGTTATTCTTCGAAATTCTTCGTTGGAATATCTTGGACAATATAGTGCGGAGGCTTACAATGGTCCGGGTAAATTAAAATATACAAATGGAACCGTGCTATTGGGAATATTTGCCAGTGGTGTTTTGAAGGAGGGAATATGTTTGTGGAAGGAAAAGAACGGCGATGAGTATTTTGGAGATTTTAAGAACGAAAAGCGCACTGGTTATGGGGAATTTAGAACCCCTACCGGCAGCATATTTTATGGTGAGTTTTTGGATGGCCGCCTGGTAAAAGGCTATGCCAAAGAGATTGATCAGTTTGGTTATTCTACCTTCAACAAAATTGACAAAGGGATCAAAATTGCTGTCGATCCCCTTGTGTCTAAAGACTTTTTTGATCTTGTTGCCGCTTCGCGTCAATCAAAAATTCCGCTGGAATAGGTTTCCGGTTTTATAAGCTTCCTTAGCCGATTTAAGTATCTTTAGTGTATCTTAATACCGGTGCCTATGATGATCTTTCTTCGCTCCAGGGTTTTTATAGTTATACTTTTTATTCTTGGTTCCTTAAGTGCTCATTCGCAGTACGTGGATAGGATTGCAGGAAGCCCTTATCCCGCAAGTAGAAAGCCGGATACTCTATTTATTGTAGATGACGCTAAACTATCCGAGGATCAGCAAGTAGTTGTTCAATCACTACAAGGGCTTTTAGCGCAATATCGGCCCAAAATATACCGGGTTAGTGATGAAGGGAGCTTAATGTGGTTATCCGAGTTGCACAGCAGGTATGGCGTGTTTATGATTGATAGCTTTAAGAACGATTATCTTTCTCTTGTTAGGCATTTCAAAGATTCTATAAATGGTTACATACTGTGTGCTAATTCAGGCAGCAGTATTAATGCTGCCATTTCTTTAAGCAGCTTGTATAATGCCATAACAGTGCCGGAAAAATTGCAGCCCGATTTTCCTTTTCTTAAAAAAGTTTTGGATGTTCGAACCTGGACGGAAGAAGATGTTTATGCAAAGTATCATGACTCGTTAAGCAAAAATATTCTCATCTACCAAAAGGAAAGCGTGAAGGCCTATCTTGGCGATTACGGGGTTTTTTCGGGGGCCTTCCGGTTTTACGAACCGGTAAAGAACAATTTTACCCAGGCGGTTTTTAAAGATATGAATACGGATGCGGCCTTATTAGGTTGGGGCGACAATGAACACGACCTGGTAGATGCCACCTCTAAAACTTCGGTGATGGTACACGCGGCGGACTTTGCCAATAATCTTTCTGTGCTTACCAATGTTAACGCCGATTACGATCAACAGGACAGCCCATTTGCGGTTGATACGGTTTCACCGGCAGTTCATACAGTTTGTTTTTTGATGACGGACGGAGACAACATTCAATGGTTAACGCATCAGTTTGCTACTTCAAAAAAATGGTATAATTCCGATGACAGTGGCAGTGTCCCCTTGGGCTGGACCATTTCTCCGGCGCTTAGTGAGTTGGCGGCTCCAATAATGAAATACGTGTACGACAATGCCAGCAACAGCGGCACAGGTCGCGATTATTTTGTAGCTGCTCCTTCAGGTTTAGGTTATTTGTATCCTGAATCCTATCCGGACCTGACTACCTATGCCGATTTGATGAATAAGTACCTGAAAAAATCTGATCTCAGCATTGTCAATGTTATAGGCAACCAACGAAGCCCCGATTTATCGGCATATACACAATGCAGCAACGTGGATGCTGTTTTCTATTACATGTATTCAGATTATAGCGGATGGAAAGGCAAAATAATGTGGAATAATGATAAGCCAATTATTGGTGGCAGATATTCGCTTTGGGGAGATAAGGAAACCCCGCAAACACTTGCACAAAAATTGAACAATGAAGTGAAAAATCAATTTCAACCAGAAGGATATAGTCTCATCCCCGTTCATGTTTGGACAAATACAGTGGAGGACGTAAAAAAATGTGCTGCAATGCTGGGTGGAGATGTGCGCGTTGTTGCACCGGATGATTTTGTCAGGCTGATAAAACGGAATCTTGGTGTGTTCTTATATCAAAATTATCCCAATCCTTTAACGGATAGAACTATGATAAGCTTTAAAGTTTCGTATCCCCAGCACGTAACGGTAATAGTATTTGATGCTAGTGGTAATGAAGTTACAACTGTATTTGATGGCATGGCCGATGCTGGCATTACCAAAGCAGAATTTTTTAAAACAGATATTATGACTCCCGGAGTTTATGTCTGTACTCTGGTAGCGGGTCAATTGACGAAAAGTATCAAAATCCAGGTGGATTAAAGAAAATAAGATTAACGTATCAATCAAGTTAATTTATCGCTTTTTGGAGATTGGGTTACAATTAATAATTAGAAAGAATTAAAGATATTGGCCAAAAGCGGAAGATCGTTATCGGGCATAAAAAAAGGGATGAACAAT